>NZ_JAAGPS010000144.1:0-18626 GCF_017105025.1 Paraburkholderia sp. Ac-20336
GCCCACCTGAGCGCCTCGCCCGATGCGCCGCCGCGCCGCGCGAGCATGCCGATACGGCGCGCGAAACCCTCGGCGAGCGCAATGCTGAAATCGGCCGGCGCAGGCAGATTGACGCCGATGTCCTCGAGCCCGAGCGGCGCGGCCGCGCGTTCTTCGAGTGTGCCAGGCGTGCCGGGCGTGCTCATGCGCTACCTCCGATCATCGCCGCGTCGAGCAGCGCCACCAGTTCGAACGGCGCGCGCCGCCGATGCACGCCGGCCGGCCCACCGGCATCGCGCCACTCGGGTCGCACGCCGCGCACGAACAGGTACAGATAACCGCCGATATGCGTGTCGTACGCGTAGTCGCGCACCCGCGTTTTCAGATAGCGATGCAGCGCGACCGTATAGAGCAGCGCCTGCAGGTGATACGCGTGGCTCGCCATCGCCGCGTCGAGCGGCGCGGCCGCGTAGTCGGCGGCGGTATCGCCGAGGTGATTCGATTTCCAGTCGACGATCCAGAAGCGGCCGTCGTGCTCGACGATCATGTCGATAAATCCTTTGACGAACCCACGCAACACGCCGGACTCCAGCGCGACATCGGGATAACCGTACTCGATCAGCAGTTCGCGCAGCCCCGGAAAATCGAGCGACGGCGCAGCGAACAGAAACTCGAGTTCATTCAGACGCCGGTGCGGATTCAGCTTCGCGAGCGCCATGCCCGGCACGAGTTCGGTCGTGACGACGTCGCCGATCAGCCGGTGCATCATCGCGGGCAAACGCGCGGCGAGTTCGGGCACGGCCGGCGCCGGGCGCTCGCGCAGCGCACCGCGAATCGCCTCGGGCCACGTGCTCGCGTCGGTGAAATCGGCGAGTTCGAACATGCGATGCAGGCAGTCGCCGGCCGCCGCGCCACGCGGAAACGCGAGAATGTCGTCGGCGGCATAGGCAGGTGTTGGCGGAGCAGCAGCCGGCGCGAGCAACGGCGCGAATTCGAGCGCGTCGGCAATTTCATCGTGATCGGGACGCACGTCTTCCGGCAGCGCATGCAGGTCCGCAGCCTTGCCGCCCGCCGCGATCAAACCGCTGAAACTCGCCATGCGCCACTGATCGCGCAGCGGCCGGCGATAGGCTCGCGCGAGCCATTGCGCGTCATGATCCTGCAGACTTTCGAGCGGCGTACGACGCGCCACTTCAGGCAAGGCCTGCAGCGCGACAGGTCCGCCCGCGAGCGCCTGCCAGCTTGCCGCGAGCGCGGCTTCGTCGGGCGGCTCGGCAAGCCAGGCGTCGAACGCATGGCCTGCACCGCCGACGAGCCAGTTCAGCACGCTGCGGCGCGACTCCTTTGTCGAGCGCGACGACAGGTAGGTGCCCGCAACCAGATAGCAGCGATACACCGCGCGCGTGAGCGCCACATAAACGAGCCGCGCACGCTCGGCCGCCTGCTCGCGCACGGCGTAACGCGAGGCGCGCTCGGCCTCGTCGTCGTCGCAACCGTAGTGCAGCACCGCGTCGCCGCTGTCGTCGTGATATTCGCGCGCATCGGGCAAGCCGGACGAAGGCGGCTCGCGCAAGCCGCCGTCATTGAGAAACGGACAGAACACGACCGCGTATTCGAGCCCCTTCGACTTGTGGACCGTGACGATCTGCACGAGATTGCGATCCGATTCGAGCCGCAACTGCGCCTCTTCGCCGCCGCCCTGCTCGCGCTGCGCGGCGAGCCAGCGCAAGGTTGGCGCGATGCCGGGCTGCGTGGCCGCGCGCGCCTGCACGAGTTCGGCGAGATGGTTCACGTTGGTCAGACGGCGCTCGCCATCAGGACCGGCGACGAGCCGTTGCGCGACGCGCAACTCGCGCATCAGCGTGCGCCACATCACCGCGAAACCGCGTTCGTGCCACAACACGCGGTAACGCGAAAAGCGCTCGACCCAGCCCATCGCGTCGGCCGCATCGAATGCTTGCGCGGCTGCGTCGACGGCGGCGGGCGTGTCGGCCACCTGCGCGAGCCGCCATAGCGCGGCGGCATCGAGCCCGAGCCAGTCGGTCGCGAGCGCGGCGCGCAGCCGGCGCAGATCGCCGGGCGTGTCGATCGCGGCAAGCACGCGCTCGATCTGCTCGGCATCGAGCGTCGCGAACACCGACGCCTGCGCCAGCTCCACGCTGCCGACGCCCCATGCCGCGAGCACGCGTTTGACGAGGCTGCCCTGCTTGTGCGTTTGCACGAGCACGGCGACGTCGCCCGGCGCAAGCGGCCTGTCGCCGATCGTCACCGTGCCTTCGCGCGCGCCGCGCAGCAATCGCACGATCTCGGCCGCGCACGCTTCGCTTGCGGCGCGTTGCGCATCGCGTTTGCTCAATGCGGCCTCGCCTTGCGGCAAGGTCCAGATGCGGAAATCGCCGCCGCTTGCAGCAGGGCCGGCAGCAGCAGCGGTATCGGCAAACGGCGCGCGCCGCCGCGCGCCCGCGCGCACCGGCTGATAGTCGAGCCCGTCAAGCACGAACGCCTGCGGGTTCGCTTCGAAGATCCGGTTGCACGCCTCGACGATCGGCGCAGTCGAGCGCTGGTTGACCGCGAGCGTGTAGCACGCGGACGCCGAGGCGCGCGCCGCGAGGTACGTATGCAGATCGGCCGCGCGGAAACTGTAGATCGCCTGCTTCGGATCGCCGACCAGGAACAGCGGCCCGGCCGGCGCGAAAATGCGGCTGAAGATCGCGAATTGCAGCGGATCGGTGTCCTGGAACTCGTCGATCAAGGCGGCCGGATAACGGCTGCGCAACGCATCGGCGAGCCACGGATGCGCGGCCAGCGCGCGATACAGGTTCGCGAGCAGATCGTCGAACGAGACGACGCGGCGCGTGCGCTTGCGCGCGACCAGTTCGGCGGGCGCGTAGTCGAGCCACGTCTGGACCAGCGCAAGCCAGCGCGCGCGTTGCGCGGCCTCGGCCGCGACAACGGCAGCGGCCAGCGTTTCGGCGTGCTCGAAGAACGGATGCGCGGGCGGCTCGAACTTGACCTTGGTCGCCTTCTTCAACGCCGACACGGTCAGCTTCAACGCGGCGCGTGGCGGCGGTGCATGGCAATCGTCCTGCGCGAAGTAGTCGTTCCACGCGGCAATCGCGGCGCTCACGTGATCGGGCTTGTGCGTGGTCTTGCTCAGGCGCTCCTGCGCCTCGGCGAGCAGCGCGACGATCGCCTCGCGCTCCGCCTGCCAGATCGCGCGGGCGGCATCGAAACCGGCTTGCGGATCGGCGCTCGCACCGTCATCCACCTTACCCCAGCGCAGTTGCGCGAGCGGCTTTTTCAGACGCCGTGCAAGCTGCTCGTCGAGCGACGCGGGGCCCGCGCGTTTCGCCACGAGCCATGCGGCAAACGCGGGATGCGCATGCGCCTCGGGCTCGACCTGCTCGCGCCAGAAATCGGCGGCGAGTTCGAAACGCAGGGCTGCGTCGTCGGCTTCCATCTCGAACGCGAACGGCATCGCGGCGGCGAACGGCGCTTCCTGCAAGGCGCGCTGACAGAACGCGTGAATCGTGTGAATTGCGGCCTGGTCGAACGTGCGCAGCGCACGGCGCACGACCTTCAAGGCGACCTCGCGCTCGATGCCGCGCTCCGGCGCGAGCGTCGTTTCGAAGAGCCGCCGGATGAACGGATCGCCACCGTCGTCATCCATGTCGATCGCGCGATGCAGTTCCGCGAGACGGCCGCGAATCCGTTCGTGCAGTTCCGCGGTTGCCGCCTTCGTGAACGTGACGACGAGAATCTGATCGGCGTTCAGATTCTTTTCGAGCAGCAGCCGCACGTAGAGCGCGCAGATGTTCCACGTCTTGCCGGTGCCCGCCGATGCCTCGATCTGGTTGACGCCGTCGAGCGAACAGGCAAAGACGTCGAGTTCCTCGGCCACCAGCGTGTGATCGCGCAAGGTGCCGCTCATGAGGCGCTCCGCAGATGTGCGAGAAGCGGCTTGAAGACGATCGCGGCAAGGCTGCCGAACGGCTCGTCGAGCGTGAGCGGCGTGCCGCGCAACGCGATGCGCAGTGCCGGGTCGTCGGACTCGCCGCGCACGCGGTCGTTGATCCACACGCCCTGCGCCGCCGCATCGCTTTCGCTGATTTTCGTCCACGCGCTCTTCGGGAAAAAGCGTAGCGGCAAGCGGCGCCCGGCCTTGAAGAGCGCGGCCAACGGCGCGAGTTCGTCGAGCGGCGCTGTGACCGGCGCGAGCTCGAAGCTCTCGCCACTGCCGTGCCATACGGTGCGGCGCGGGCCATCCGGGCGCACCGCGCAATAAACCAGATGCGCGAGCCACGCGGACAGATAATCGCGCGCGGTGGCCTTGGCATAACGAAACATCACTTGCCCCGTTCCGGTCAGCAGATTCAAGGTGCCGCGCAATTGCAGCGGCGTTTCGGCGGCCTCGCGCAGCAGCGCATCGTGCGGGCCGAACAGCGCGCCGACGATATCGGCGCCGACGGGCCAGCGCGGCGCCACGTCGAGCACGAACGGCAAGCGCTCGATGCCCGAGGCCACTTCGCGGCGCACGCTTGTCGCGAGTTGCTGCAACGCGCTCAATTCGCGCGCGCGCCATACCGCGCCGGTCGCGCCGCCCGGCAACTCGGGGCTCGCCTCGGCGACGCGGCGCACGCGGCTGAACATCGCGTCGTCGTCCGTGCCTGCATCGAGCAGCACCGGCAGCAGGCGCTCGGCGAGCGCGTCGCGCCCCGCGTAATCGAGATCGAACGGCTCGGTGTCGAGCAACTCGCCCTGCGCATCCGACAACGCGACGCCGAGGCGGTCGCGCAACAGCGAACGCGCCGGATGACGCCAGAAGCGCACGAAATCGTCGAACCCGACTTCATGCGTCTCCTCGGCCGGCAGCGGCTGATCGAAGAACGGCGCGGCGGCTGGGTGCCGCGGCGCGGCGAGCAAGGTGGCAAGCTCGGCGCGATCGGCGTCGTAGGTGAACAGGTCCGGTTGAGCCGCGAAATAGTTCGAGGCGAACGCCTGCAACGGATGCTCGACGATGAACGCGTGGCGCGCTGCATCGACCTCCGCGGGACTCGCGCCCTCGCCCGCCGACACCTGCGCGAGATGATCGAGCAGTTCGTCGACGAGCGCGGCCGGCGGCAGCGGCGCGTTGTCGCGAATGCTGCGCCCCGTGTAGGCGATGAAAAGCCGCTCGCGTGCGGCGAGCAGCAGATCGAGGAACAGATTGCGCTCGTCGTCGCGACGCTGACGGTCGCCGGCCTTGCCGAACGCGGCCATCAGATCGAACTCGTCGGCCCGCGCGAGACTCGGCAGCACGCCGTCGTCCATGCCGACGAGGCACACGACGCGAAACGGCAGGCCGCGCAGGCTCGTAAGCGACGAGAACGTCACGCTGCCCCACGGCACGCCGCCGCGCGCGGGATCGTCGAGCGCTTCGGTGAGCGCGCCGCGGATCACCGAGGCGGGCAGCGGCACGTCGTGCGCGCCGGCCTGCATCGCGTCGCTCATCGTGTCGAGCGCATCGCGCACGGCCGCGAGCGAATCGGCGAAATCGACGCCGCCGTCGAAGCACTGCGCGAGCGTTTCGAGCAGCTGTTGCGACCATTCGGCCGGCGTGCGCTCGATCGCGCACTGCGCCGCGAAGCTGTCGATGTCGTCGACGAAACGCGACAGGCGGCCGAGCAGTTCGGCGTCCGAGCCGTCCGCGCCTTCCACCGGCAACCACGCGTCGACCGGCTCGCCGCCGGCCGGCATCGCGTAGCCGAGGTAAAGACGCGTAAGCGCATCGGCAAATGTGTGGCGCGCGACCGGCACGTTTTCGCCGGCTGGTTCGAGCGGCGCGAGCCCACGCCGCGCGCCGGCCGCCGCGAGCCATTCCTGCGCGGTTTCGAGCGAATTCGCGTCGATGCCGTAGCGCACCGCGACCGCGTCCACGCGCAGCCATTCGATCAGGTCCGGCGCGCCGACACTGCGCTCGGGCAGCGCGAGCCAGTCGAGCAGCAGCCGCGCAACCGGGTTCGCCTGCGACGGCGGCAAGCCGGTGATCCGATACGGAATGCGGCGCGTGTCGCCGGCGGGCGTGGTGCCGAACACGGCGTCGATCAACGGGCCGGCCGCCGCGAGATCGGACACGGCGACGAGCACGTCGGACGGCTGCAGATCGTCGAATTCGTCGAACCAGCCGAGCAAGCGGTCGTGCAGCACTTCGAGCTGCCGCGACAGGCTGTGGCAAACATGGACCTCGATACCGCGTTCGAGCGGCAACTCGTCGGCATCGGCTTCGTTGCGCAGATCGAGAATGCCGTTCTGCACGGCCGCGAGCCAGCTCGGCTCTGAATTTTCCGTGAAGTCGCCGGTCTCGGCCGAGGCCGCGCTCTCGGTCAGCTCGTGCAGCATATGCAGCTGCGCCTGCGTCTGACGCCCCCATTCGGCGAGCAGCGGATGACCGACTTCCTGATAGTCGAGTTGCCCCGCCGCGTCGAGCGCCTGTACGCGCCCTTCGCTGACCACGTCGAACCAGAACTCGCGGCACGGGTTCATCACGTACAGGCGCACGTCGATCCAGCGCGACAGCGCGCGCAGCAACGCGATATGCAGCGGCGGCATGGTCGGCAAGGCGAACACGCTGACCGCTTCGGGCCATTGCGCGTTCGAGATCGCTTCGAGGTCGAGCGTGCCGATTTCGTCGAGGAAACGATACGCGGGCGGCAACGCGGCCGCGGACGTTTGCGCATGACCGTGGGCCTGCGCGAGTTCGGCGAGCAGCGCGCGCCACAGCGCGGCCTGCCAGCGCTCGTCCTCGCGCGCCGAGTCGCTCGCGCCGCTCAGACGCGGGCCGGTCTCGTCGGCGCCGTTGCCTGGCATGCCGCCCGCGAATATCGAACCGCCCTTCTGCCATTGCAGCAGCCATTCGGGGCGATAGGTCAGATAGTGGTCGAGCACGGTCGCGACGCGACGCGCGAGTTCGTAGCGCATCGACGCGTCGGCCGCATCGAGATAGGTGCGCAGACGCGGCGACGCGTTCCACGGAAGCGACGCGTCCGCCTCATGGCCGTTCTCGAGCAGCCGGTAGCAGCGCCACACGAGCCGGTCCGGCGCGAACGGCGACTGCCTCGGCACCTCGATCACGCCGCCGATCCGCGCCCACAGCCATTGCGCGAGATAACAGAAATCAACATTCGCGCAGATGCCCTGGCGCGCGGCGATATCGAGCTCGAGCCGCCTGCGCACGGCCGCGCTCGGCACGATCACGGGCCGCGCGGTCCACGGGTCGGCGGGCGCTTGCGCGAGGTCGTCGAGCAGCGCGCCGACCAGCGTTTCATAGCGGTTCGAGTAGAAGAGCTGGAGCATGGATTCCGGGTGAGGCGCAGCTCGCAGGCGGCGCATGAGCGGCGCGCAAGCCACGGCGGGCATTGAAGCGACAGCATAACAAACACGCTCCCCAAGGCATAACCTGGCCGAACGGACGAGGTCAGAACGCGCGCAAAATCAGTTAGACTCGACGGCAGTTTTCGAGCTGTCTCTTCAACTGCGGTTTTCTCGGTGAACGGATTCAGGTAGTCGATGCGCTATTCGGTCGAAATCGACATATCAGCCTGAAACCCTTGTAATACGGGGTTTTCATCAAAAAACACCCCCACCAACCCCCAATATAATTCTTTGAAAAATTCCGACGCACGGATTCTTTAAAATTCGCCTGACGGCTTCGTGCCCCCGCCCTTCCCGACACACGTACCGACCTTGACGAACGGCACAGCGGCCCGGATTTCAGGTCACGCCCCCCCTTCCGCCTGACCGGTTTCCCACACGCCGCTGGCTTCTTCGCCGACCGCCTGCACTTCGGCTTCGGTCAGATCGGTAAAGCGGTGCAGTTCGCCCCCGGCGCGCACCAGCAGATAGACCGCGATCATCAGCAGCGTCCCGACCACGGGCGGGTCATCCGGTCGACAGTAAGTTCGGTCATCCGCTCCGGGCTCGCGTGACGCACGATCAGGCTTGACACGCTCGTATGCACCTGCGCGCAAAGCACCCGATACCACGTATAGGCTTCGCCCAAGCCCGCCCGCTTCAGCGGCCATGGCGGCGGCGTGGATCGGCTTGTGTATTCGAGCGATGCTCTATCGATGTTCATCAATCTCGACCGTGCCACCCATCGCTCCCATCATCGTGCGGATATCGTCGGGCACATCAGGTACGCGGTCGCCTCTTTCGTTGTACCAGTAGCAGAAGAAGCGCATTCGAGCGCCATTGTCTACAAGTATCTGCCGAAGATCGGCACGCGGCAGACCAAGACGCTCAACGAGGTAGCGCAAATGCGGCTCTAGCGAGTTGCTACGGACGGCGACTTCACTGCCTATCCTCCAAAGACCAACGCGTCCGGGAATGCGGCTCGGCCGTCCCGACGGTGTAATGAACGGCTGGCCCCTGGTAATCGCCAAATCTGGCTTGACGTTAAAGTACGCCGACCAGAAAGCTGGCTCCAATGAGTCTCCAGAAATGTAAAAGGTCGCGTGCGCAAGTTGGTGGTCTTTCATTGGAGTTATCTCAGTCCGCCCAGCCATGAAAATTTCCGATGTAGCTACCCTTAAAATACACGTCACCGTTGTCATGCCAGATGACGTTATCGGCTGGACCCAAACCATTGTCTGGCTTGAAAATGTGCAAGATTTTTCCGAACGTCTTGCGGTCATACCCAAGCATCTTCGCTGCGTAGTCCGGATCGTTCGTGCTCGCGGCAAGTTCTTCGGTATCGGCGCTCATCGCGTCCGGCTGATACGTAAATCCACGCGTCCACCTCGTTCTCCGACCAGCGCACAGCACGCGACTCGATGACGGGCACATTGTGGATGCAGCGAGTACCGACCGACTGGAATTTCTCAAGTGCGGTCTTCTGGCAGTGCGGCGCGGCTCGGGCTGCGCAACGTACCGGACGCGACCGAACTGAAGAACCTGCACGCACTCACCGCTGCACTTGAAGACGTGCGCACGGTGCTCGGCAATAAACCGATCCTGATTTCGTCGGGCTTTCGATCCGACGCGGTGAATCGCACCGTGGATGGTGTGTCGAACAGCGTGCACCGCTCGGGCCTTGCTGCTGATTTCATCTGCCCGGGGTTCGGCACGCCGCTCCAGATTTGCCGCGAGGTGGAGTCGAGCGACATCGACTTCGATCAGGTTATTCAGGAGGAGACGTGAGTGCATTTTGCGATTCCCGCACCGGGCAAGAGCGGTCGGCGGCAGGTGTTGACCGCGCACTTTTCGGGCTCGGGTGGTGCCACCTACACCAGCGGCCTTTAACTCGCTCTATCGATATTCTTGTATCCCTCAATGAAATATTAAATCGATACCTTGTTACCCTTTCCATCTGTGACTTCGAGAAAATCACGAAGCTCCGGGTATTGCGTCGCAAACCAGAGAAGCGCCGCACCGCCCAAGCGACGGGCAAATTCATCATCAATCGGATGGTCTTTGCCTACCTCGTGGGACATTGTCATGTTTATTCGTGCGTTTTTGAATAGCCGCGAGTCGACAAATCCTGTCTTGATAGTGCCGGATTCCGGGTCGTAGTAAGACACAAAATATTCAGTCATCGATATCCCCTGCACGCTTGATAGTCCTGGAAGGCTTGATCCTTACACGCCAGATAAGTGCGCATGTCACCACCATACATTTTGCTGAGCGCACTGCAATAGGTCATCCGTGCTTCGTACATCGCATCGCACTCCTCTTCCTCGGCTGCGCTGACTCCGCGCGCCGCGATGTCATGCACATCGTCGCTGATCGCACCCGGTTGGTAGCTGAACGGCTGTGCATTGCCGAGGTTCTGCGGCGGGGTTCGTGAGCGTCCGCGACAATTGCACGTCCATGCGAGCCCCTGTGCTTCCAGCATAGCGAAACCGGTTGGTAGCGAGCGCATCCGGTCAAACGGAAAGAACTCGCCGGTCTCGACGTTATAAGCCCGTGCCGATGATGGCATCGGCGGGAAGTTGGAATAGATCGAATAGGTAATGCGACAACTCTGGCACTCTTTCTGGTCCAACCAATCCGCCCAACCGTTTTCCTGTTTCATTTGCTCCATTTTCAGACACCTGGCATCAGTCAGGGACTCCGCTATGCAGCGGGTTCCCTGTGCCGGTGAGCACCACCCCGCGCCGATCAAGCAGGCCTTCGCAAGCCTGCTCAACAAACTCCCTCACTTCGTCGTGCTTCACCAGCACGTGCAACGCGGCCAGCGCGTTGACGGCATTGTTCCACGCGGTGCAGATTTGCCTGCGTTCGGTGAAGGTCATTGCGTGCCTCATGGGTTCCTCCCGTGGGTGAAACCTTCACCGTAGGAGCGCGGGCCGCTCGCGCGCTATCAGATAACTCCGAATTTGCCCGCTGAAGGGCTAACCCCTGATGGAGAACATGCAAATCAACGTATACAACGATGGCCGCGCGCCGCCTTCTTCCGCGAAAAACTACTGTCGGCGGCGTCAGTCGTTTTCTGGCGACCGCCGACGCCTGGCGGCACGTTCTTCAACAGTTCGTCGCAACGGCGAACGGCTCGCGCCGCCGTCTTCGCTTCGGATAGCGAGCGGCCCGGTTCGACAATCGTGTGTGCGCAACAGACCGAAAAAAAGCCCGCGCAGGGCGGGCAAAGTCCCGATGCGGGCACCGGAGGCTTGCCACGGTGCCCGAAGCCAGCGGCCAAGCCCAAGTTCACGGCTCCGATTGTGTAGTTGATACTTCAAAACCCAACTTGCCACGCCGGTCGGCGTAATCTGGATGTTCAGTCCGTCGCCGTCCAGGTAATATCGTGCTTTCTTAGGCGAGTTGCTGATTAGTCGCTTGATGGTGGCGGCGGTCAGACGGTTGATGGTTCGCATTGCGGTACGCTCCGAGCCCTCAATCCACCCCCCAGTTTTACCCCCAACATTGGGCGCAATGCTTTGCGTTAGATTGAACTGATTTAGACCGGATTGTTATACCAAATCCCTTTGCTGACAAGGATTTGCAGGTGTCCAGAACCGCTCAACTCGACTCAAGAAATAACCCATTTTTCTATTCGGTCGAAATAAGAAAATTCCTTTATAGCCAGTACTTTTATGGCGGCCTGCGCATCGCGGTTGGCGTGTCGTTACCGGCCATCCTGTGCCTGATCGTGTTTCACGATCGCGAGCTCGGCTTCACCATCGCGACCGGCGCGCTCGGCGCCTGCGTCGTCGACATGCCGGGCCCGCTCAAGTACAAGCACAACGAGATGCTGGCCTGCACGGTGATCGGCTTTCTGTCCGCGCTCGCCACCGGCCTCGCCACCGTCAATCCGGTCGCGTTGTGGTGCACCGTCGTGCCGCTCACGTTCGTGCTGTCGCTGATCGTCGTGTATGGCAACCGCTGGCCGCAGATCAGCTTCGCGACGCTGTTCATGATGATCATGACGCTCGAGGATCACTTCACGCCGCAGCAGGCGCTCGTCAACGCTTCGTGGATTCTGCTCGGCGGCCTCTGGTACACGTACTGGTCGACCTTCGTGAGCCGCTGGATGCTGAATCGGATCGAGCAGCAGGCGCTCGCCGAAAGCGTGTTCGCATGTTCCGACTACCTGCTCGCGCGCGCCGCCTTCTACGATCTCGACAACGATCTCGACGAGTGCTACCGCAAGCTCGTCGCCATGCAGATCGCCGCGGTCGAGCGCCAGGACGCCGCGCGCGACATCGTGCTGCGCAACCTGCCCGGGTTCCGGCGCGGCAAGCTCGAACCGCGCCGCGCGATGCTCTACAACCTGTTCATCAATACCGTCGATCTGCACGAATTGTTCGTCGGCGCGCAAATCGATTACACGCTCGTGCGCAGCACGTTCGGCGGCTCCGATCTGCTCGTGTTCTACCGCGACCTGATCCGCAAGGCAGCCGAAGACCTCGAGGACATCGGCCTCGCGGTGCTGCAAAACCAGGCGCCGCGCCAGCGCGTGAACGTCAAGGCGGAACTGCGCGCGATCGAGTATGAAATCGAACTGATGCGCAAGCAGGGGCTGCCGGCGCGGGACCCCGAGGCCTATTCGGCGGTGTCGTCGAATTTCCGGCGCATCTGGAGCGCCACGCGGCTCATCGACAAGATGCGCAAGAGCCTGTCGACCGAACCGAGCCCGACCGAAACCGAACTGCATATCGACCAGGCGCTGAGCCGCTTCGTATCGAGCCGCCGCGTGCCGTTCGGGCAGATCTTCTCGAATCTGACGATGGCCTCGCCGAGCTTTCGCCACGCGTTGCGCGTGACGATCGCGGTCGCCGTCGGCTTCTGGCTCGGCCGCCTGCTGCCGCTCACGAACGCCTACTGGATCGTGATGACCTCGGTCATCATCCTGAAGCCCGGCTATTCGCTGACCAAGCAGCGCAACGGGCAGCGGATCATCGGCACGCTGATCGGCTGCGCGGCGAGCATCGCGCTGATCGTCTTCGTAAAGGAGCCGCACATCCTGATGGTCGTGATGTTCGCGTCGATGGTGATGAGCTACAGCCTGCTGCTGTTCAATTACACGGCAAGCGTGGTGTTCACGTCGTCGTACGTGCTGCTGATGTTCCATCTGCTCGCGCCCGGCAGCATGCGCATCATCGGCGAGCGCGCGATCGACACCGTGGTCGGCTGCGCGATCGCGATCGCCGCGAGCCATCTGTTCCCGTACTGGGAATACCGGCTCATGGGCAAGCTCGTCAACACGATGATCGGCGCGACGCGGCAGTATCTCGAAGCAAGCTGGTGGTGGAGCGGCAAGCCCGCTGCCGCGGTCGTCGCCACGGTGACCGAAGCCGGCGCGCGCGCGCCGGCGATGGCCATGGCCGATCCGGGGATCGGCTTCGCCGGCCCGGTGCTCGCGGGCGCGGGGGTCGGGGGTGAGGCCGGGGTCGGCATGGGAGCCGCTACAGCGGCACCGCCCGTCGCGCAAGCGGAAGCGAAAACAGCCGATGCCTCCACGGGCACCCCCACGGCCGGCAACCCGGGCACGCGGCCCGCCCATGGCGCATCGGCCGCGGCGGCTGCGGCCGCTACCGCGCTCGATCGCGATTACCGTTACCGGCTCGCGCGCAAGAACGTGCACGTCGCGTTCGCGAATCTCGGCCAGGCATTCCAGCGCATGATGCTCGAACCGAAGTCCGCGCAGAAGTTCGTGCCGGAACTGAACGGCCTGCTCGTGCGCAGCCACGTGCTCGCCTCGCAGATCACGGCCGCCGCGCCGCTACTGCGCACGTCCGCGCAACAACAGCAGCAGGTCGAGGACATCTCGCTACAGCCTCTGCAGCGCGCCCTTTCGCTCGTGCGCGACAACCTCACCGAAGCCGAGGCGGGCACTGCCCTGCCCGCCGAGCAGAGCGAGCAGATCAAGCTGATGAACCGCGAACTCGATGCGATGGTCGTCGAAACGGAAAAATCGCCGGACTACACGGCCGATGCCGTGCACGACATGAAACTGCTCGCGCATCAATGCAAGCAGATGCTCGCGGCGTCGGCGCAGATTCGCAAGGATGCGAGCGTGATCCGCCTGCCGGACGAATGAAGGTGTACGCGCCGCGGCGTTACCGTGCGGCGTTACCGTGCGGCGTTACTGCACGACGTTACTGCGCAGCGCCGCTCGCGGGCTTCGTTGCATCGGTTGACGCGGCCGCTGGCGACGAGGCCGACGCCCCCTGCGCATTCTGGCTCTCGTCGAACTCGTGCTTCTCGTGGATCGCGTTGTAGAACAGCGTGGCAATCACGAGCAGGATCGCCACCACGATAAAGACGGCAACGCCAAAGGTCGGATTCTTCTTGCGCGGCGGTTTGTTCATGAAGCGGGCTCGGTTCGCGAAGCAATCGCGGATGGTGTGAGGAAAGGCGGCATTCTACGCCCACTGAGCTTGCACACGGCTTGCAGCCGACATGACTGGCGGGCTTTTTTTGCGATGACGTTAATTCTCGTCAATTTGCATTTTTCTTTGCTCTGGGTCACTTCCCGATTCTCCGCCATTGATGCAGTGTAGCGAAGGCGCCACTCAAACAAGGCGCGTCTTTGTTGAAACGCTTCTCTCAATATCAGGAAATCTTCTTTGTATGGTCGTATCACGTGGCATTACCTTGACGGCAATATCAAATACACAGACTCTCAAAATGATCACGAATAAGGGGGCATAAAAATGGCCTATACGGGAAAGTTTTTGGTCAATAACGAGCCTCTATCACCACTTACCATTTTGGGCATTGGCACATTTAAAGCGTATTCGGGAAACGGCGCATACCGTAACAAGGGTGGATGCACAGCTATTCCCGATAACGGCCCGATTCCTGCCGGTAAATACTGGATCGTGGATCGTCCTACAGGCGGCATCCGCTCCAGGACTATTGCAGGCGCAAAAGACGCCTGGAACACGTTCCTCGGCAGCTCCTCTCACCATGACGAATGGTTCGCGCTGTATCGCGATGATGGCAGCATTGACGATATAACCTGGATCAATGGTGTCAAGCGCGGACAGTTCCGCCTGCATCCGTCAGGCGGGCGCGGTCTTTCACTCGGCTGCATTACCCTGCCGAGCCATGTCGATTTCAAAATAATCCGCCAGGCCCTTCTGCGTACCGCCGCGGTCCCCGTGCGCAATTCAGGGCTTCATGCATATGGAAGCATCGAGGTCGTCACGTATGGCAATACTTGTCCGTAGGCTTTTCAAAATCGCTCTGTTTATTGGGCTATTCCTTCTGTCCGTCCGCTATGTCCACACCTACCCCTGGCCGATGCCTGAGAGCCAGGCACTGAGATGGTTGAGCATCGCTAACGGGTTTGGCCTGCATGACCCCGATGATGTCTATATTCCGGTCATGGTGGCGATTGAATTGATCGTCGCTGTTGTGGTGTATATGGCGATCATGAGGCTATGGCGGCACTATCGCACGAAGCAGTAAATGAAAGCCCCGGCAACGGGGCTTTTTATGGATCGCGGACTCTTACTAGCTATTGGACACCGTTATATGAGGCCGCACGGGCAGCGCCGTCGAATACTTGATCTGCTCCATCGCGAAGCTCGAACTCACGTCGTACAGCGGCACGGACGTAATCAGTTGCTTGTAGATCCGGTCGTAGTCGTCGATATCGGACACCACCACGCGCAGCAGATAATCGGTCTCGCCGCTCATCCGATAAACCTCGACCACCTCGGGAATGTCCCGCACCGCCTGCGTGAACGCGGTGGCCCATGCCTCGGTATGCTGATTCGTGCGCACCGCGACGAACACCGTGGTGCCGACGCCGAGTTTGCGCGCGTCGCACAGCGCCACCTGCGCGCGGATCACGCCCGCGTCCTTCAGGCGCTGCAGCCGCTTCCAGCACGGCGTCTGCGACAGATTCACGCGCTGCGCGAGTTCCGCGATCGGCATGGTTGCGTCTTCCTGCAGCAATTCGAGCAGTTTCCGGTCGATGATATCCATACCCATACGGCACTCCCGATAGGAAATTATTCTACTTTTAAGAGCCTCGGAGGAATTATATGGAAACTCTTTCTCCGGTCAAACCGGTATAAATATCGATACCGAAAATAGCCGACAAGCAGTGCATGCGCTGCATCACGACCATGAGCGACGACCTCCGCGCCCGCGCTTTCGAGCGCCTTTCCGAGCCCCCGGCGCCACTGCCGGCATCGGCCCGGCCCTACGCCGCCGGGCAATCCGCCGCCGCGTCGAACCCGCGGCAGCGCACGCCGCTCGAACGGCTCCGCGATACGCTCGACGCCATGTTCGAGGCCTGCGCGACTTTCCGCGAGCCGTCGCATTCGAGCTTCTTCGCGCGCAACATGCGCCTCGCGCTCGCCGAGGCGGCCGCCGATCCGGCCTTGCTCACGGCGGCGCAACGCGAGGGCTCGCCCGAGAGCTACCGGCGTCATCTGCTCGCCGCCGATCCGCGCGAACGCTATGCGATTGCCGCGCTGGTCTGGCAGCCGGGCCAGGCAAGTCCCGTCCATGCGCATCACACGTGGTGCGGTTACGCGGTGCTCGACGGCACGCTCAGCGAAACGATTTTCGAATGGGATGGCGCGCGGCACTGCGCCAGCGCGACGCGCATGCAGGCACGCCCAAGCGGCGCGGTGTCGTTCGTGCGCAGCGGACGCGGTGCGATTCATCAGCTCGGCAATCGCAGCGAGGCACCCGCTATATCGCTGCATGTTTATGGCGTGGCCGGCACGCAGCTCGGCACGCACGTGAACGACGTCGTGCGCGTCGCCGATGCGGCGGCACTGGTCTAGCCGCCGGCCCAGCGGGCAAACCAGCAAGGCAGCAGGCTATCACGAGAAAAGTCTTTGCTACGCGCGCCTCATAGCCTCATAGCAGGTTCACGCCACGGGCGGGCAGGCAAGCATGCCTGCCCGCATAAGACACACGCCCTCCCTCACATCCGCCGAAAGCTCGTACCCTCAACGATTCCCGCCCGTATCGCCGGCCGTGGGAATCTGCGGCGGAATCGGCGCAGTCTGTCCGGTCGGCGGCGGCGCGGGTCGCGGTTCGTGCGATACGTCGCGGGCCGGCGCGAGCGGCGCATGCGCGCGCTCATCGGCCTCATCGGCCCCATCCGCCCCTTCGCGCGCGACAAAGCCCGTCATCTCGTCGTCGCGCAAAGGCTCGCCCTCGCTATCCTTCGACGACGTATACACGCGCATCTGCGCTACCGGAATCTCGATTCCCGCCTGATCCATCCGGCGCTTGAGCCGCAGATTGAACGCGCGCGCAACGCTCCATTGCTGCAGCGGCCGCGTCTTGATCTGCCCTTTGACGACCATCCAGTTCGGATCGAAGCGGTCGAGCCCCCACACCTCGATCGGCCCGAGCATCTCGCGCCGGTAGCGGAAGTCGGCCATCAGATCGGCACCGACCTCGCGAATCAGTTGCATGATCTCGTCGACGTCGGTCGAGAACGACATGCGCACCTCGAACACCGCGTACGCGAAATCGCGCGACAGGTTCTTCACGATCTTGATCTGCGAGAACGGAATCGCGTGGATCGCGCCCTGCCCGTCGCGCAGCCGCACGGTGCGGATCGACAGATGCTCGACGGTGCCCGCGTGGCCGCCGTCGACGTCGATCCAGTCGCCGACCGACACCGTGTCCTCGATGATGATGAACAGCCCCGTAATCAGGTCGGTCACGAGCGACTGCGCGCCGAAGCCGATCGCGAGGCCGATCACGCCGGCGCCCGCGAGCAGCGGCGTCACGTTGATGCCGAGATTGGCGGCCGTCACGATGCCCGCGATCGTCGCGATCGTGACGAGCAGCACGTTGCGCACGAGCGGCAGCATCGTGCGCGCGCGCATGCTCGGGCTGCGCGCCTTGTTGCGCAGACTGCCGGGATTGAGCGCCTCGGTGATCGCCGTATCGACGAGAATCCACAGCAGCCATGCGATGAACACGGTCGCGACGATCGCCGTCGCCGCATGCGCGATGCCGCGCGCCGCGACGCTGCGCTCGATCACCGCGGCCAGCGACACGCCCCACAGACGCGCCGCGGATTCGAAGCAGAACAACCAGACGAACAGCGTCGCGAGCGTGCCGGCAAAGCGCAGCAGCCGCGTCAGATACGGCGAGCGGCGCCGCGCGCGCGCACTGCGCGGACGCGTCATGCGCAGCACGATCGCCGAGAGGAAAAACGCCAGCACGAGCAGGAGCGCCGTGACGATCGAAATCTGCAGCACGTTCTCGCTGGAACCCGTGCCGCCGAGCGTGGCGACGATCGACGCGCTCGCGAGCACGAGCACCGGCACGTGCCAGAGCGCAGCGAGCACCTCGAAGGCGTCGGTCGCGGCCTTGTGATCGTTGCGCTGCTCATAGGGCCGGTTGCGGATCAGATGCGCGACGGGCCGCCGGAACGCGAGCGCGAAATAGCCGGTCAGCACGGCGGCCGTCATGTTGGCGGCGGTGGAAATCAGCGCGGCGAGGTTCGTGCCGAGCTGATGGGCGACGTCGTAATTGACGGCCGCGTCGCCGAGCGCGCCGCAAATACCGATCGCGAACAGTACGTGCCGCGCCTGCTCGATCAGCAGGCGCACCGCGACGCGCCGGTGCCCCGAGCCGAACAGCGAAAACATGATCAGACAGATCGCCGAAAACACCGCGCCCGTGACGATCGCATAGGCGACCACCATGCCGAGCGTGCGGCCGAGCGCATCGGGCATCGCGCGTACGAACAGGAGCGCCGCGAGGAACGCGATGATCCACGGACCGACGCGGCGCAGCGCGAAGATCAGCAATTCGCGGGTGGTCGGATTCGGCCGTAGTCGAACGTCGATGCGAAAGCGCCGCCGGAACCGGTGTTGCAGATAGATCAGCAGCCCGGCGCACGCGCCCCAGCCGGCCAGCATCCCGAGCATCGACAGCAGGATATGGCCGAGGCTCTCGCGCCCCTGGCCCGAGACGATCGTGTAGAGCTCGTTGGCCGCCGCGTTGATGCGTCCGCTCCAGTAACGCGCGGGCGTGCGCCCCTGGCGCACGTCGGATTCGAACGACGCGATGCCCGAAGCGATCGCGCCGAGCAGACCCGGACTCGGCTGCGCGGTCGCGGCGGGGCCGGCGGTTTGCGCGACGCTGCGCGAGGCGTCGCGCAGACTCTTCAACTGGGCGACCAGCGCGGCACGCTGACGGTCGTTGTCGAGCGTCGCGATCACGCTGTCGAGCGA
>NZ_JAAGPS010000145.1:0-17650 GCF_017105025.1 Paraburkholderia sp. Ac-20336
CAGCAGTGCTGTCCCTGCATCCACACTCTTCACCCGCGGCGAGCGCGGTCTGCACCGCATCGCGCGCGCGGCTCGTTTCGAAGCGCATCAGCTCCGTGAACGCGTCGGTGTATTTGCGGTTGATCAGATCGGCTGCGGTGACGTTGAAGCGCTGCATCTCGTCGATCGGAATGTAGATGCGCCCGTGGCGTGCGTCGTTGCCCGTTTCCGCGACGAACTGCGCAAGCATCAGCGCCTCGCCGAGCGGCGCGGCCCAGTTCGAATCCGGTGCGGCGTCGTGGGCGGCAGGCGCCGCGGCGCGTGAAACCAGCGCCGCAAAGCTGCCGCCGACACCGCGCACGTAGCGCCGCAGATTCGGATAGTCGAGATAGCGTGCCTGGTCGAGGTCCATCTCGAAGCCGCCGAGCAGTTCCTGCAATGCCGGATATTCCATCTTCACGTCAGGCAGATACGCAGCCAGCGCCTTCGATACCGGATGCGACGGCGAGCCCCCGGCCAGCGCGGCGATTTCGTTTTGCCACCAGGCGAGCTTCGTGCGGCCGATGGTGGGGTCGCTCGTTTCCTTGACCGTCTCCTCGAATTCGCGGCGCAATGCGAAGAGCGCCGTCAACAGCGGCTGACTGGCCGCGCGCGCCTGGCGAAGCGCATAGTAGGTGCCCGATCCTGGCGGCGCCGCTTTCTGCTGGCAGTATTCGTCGAAATTCACTGGCTTGGCGTGTGAGGAAGGACTGACGGGAAGAGTGCTTGGCGGATGTCGCGGCGCCTTTGCATCGAGCCGAAAATTGTAGCATCGGCGCCGCTCGCGCAGATATCGGCAGGGGCAGACAAGCGCGAATCAATCGGTTAAAATCTCGCGCTTACGCTTTTGGGCGCGCCTTGTGCGTGCTTTTGAGCGAACAGGACAAGCGGGCAAGACGCATCGCGGCGTGCCCGGCTGCGAGGGTGGCGAAATTGGTAGACGCACCAGGTTTAGGTCCTGACGCCCGCAAGGGTGTAGGGGTTCGAGTCCCCTCCCTCGCACCATTTATCTGTAGCGAAAAACCCCGTCAAGTCTTTGGACCGACGGGGTTTTTTGTTTTGCGTTCAGGCTTTTTGTGCCTGGCTTGTCACACGGCCTCTGCCCGCGGTTGCATGCATGCGGGCGCGGGCGCTGTGCCAGGTGGCCGCTGGCGCCGAGCGAGCGCTGCAGGCGCGATTCAGGCGTCCGGCGTTCCCGGCTGCTGCTGCGAGCCTGGCAACTCCGCCTGAGCGGCACCTTCGAGGAAACGGCGCGTCGATTCGAAAGCCTGCAGCATCTGATCCGGCCACGGCGTTTGCAGCATGACTGCCTGATGGTTTTCGAATGCCGACGACAGCAGTTTCGCCAGTTCGGGCGAACGAAGATGACGCAGCACGACGCTGAGCGCGATCGCTGTCGCCTGGCTCGCGCCGGCGGTCTGGAGTTCTGACGCGGTGAGTGCCGCGAGCTGTTTGTTGATGTCCACTGCAACTTCCCTGGATGAAAAAACGAATGAAGGCGCGCTGGCCAAGGCCGGATTCTGACATGCGTGGCCGGTTGTCGCGCGGTGGCGCGTTATGCCCGCGCTTGCACTTGCACTCGCCGCGCGTCGTGCAAGCGCTACTCGCGCGCTAGCATCGCATCGATGACCTTGTCGAGTGCGGTGCCGAACGCGGCTTTCTCGTCGTCGTCGAGACAGGCGAACATATCGCCGTTCCACCTGCGCGCGATCGGCATCACCTTGCGATACAGCGCGCGGCCCTCGGGCGTGAGCGACACCAGCACGACGCGGCCGTCGTCGGCGCTCGGCTGCCGTTGCACGAGCCCCTGGCGGATCAGCGCTTCGGCGGCGCGGCTCGCCTGGCTTTTGTCGAGATTGGCGTGCCGCGCCAGTTCCATGATCGAGAACGGCCCGAACGAGCCCACCGACGCAATCACGCGCGCCTCGGGCAGCGTCACGCCGAGCTTCGCCTGATAGCGCTCGCCGATGCCGCGCTCGGCCAGTTTGGTCAGCACATGCAGACGGTACGTGAGGAACTGCTCGAGCCCGGCTTTAACGGAGTCCTTCATGGTCGTCCCGTAGTGAGTGGAGCGGTCGTGGCGTCGTGATTGTTGCCGCAGCCGTTGCGCGGGTCAACGCACGCCGTATTTCAATCGGGTCAGCTGTTCAGCTTCGTTGGCGAGCAGGCGTGCCGCATCGCGAATCGCCACGTCGAGCGTGATCGGCCCCGGTGCCGGCGAAAAGCAGCCGCTGAAGTGTTCGGCAAGGCGCGGCAACGCGGCGGGATCGACGGCGCCCGAGAGCAGCGTGGCGGGCACACCCGCGGCACGTGCATGGGCGCAGGCGATGAAGGGCGCCTTGCCGTGCAGCGTTTGCACGTCCGAGCGGCCTTCGCCCGTAATTAGCCAGTCGGCGCCCGCGAGCGCGGCATCGAGCCCGAGTTGCCGCGCGACCGTTTCCGCGCCGGGCTCGAACTGCGCGCCGAGCATGTGCAGTGCGAAGCCCAGGCCGCCGGCCGCGCCCGCGCCCGGCTGATCGCGCGCGGTGCGCCCGAGCGCGGCTTCGAGCAGATCGGCAAAACGCGCGAGCGCGGCGTCGATCGGTGCGACCTGTTCCGGTTTGACGCCTTTCTGTGGGCCGAAGACGGCGGTTGCGCCATGCTCGCCGGTCAGCGGATTGTCCACGTCCGACATGCCGACGAAGTTCGTGTCGGCGAGCCGCGCGTCGAGTTGCGAAACGTCGACGCGCGCCACATGGGCGAGCTGTTCGGGCGTACCTTCGAGCTCGTTGTCCTGCGCGTCGAACAGCTTCAGGCCGAGGCCGGTCAGGAGACCCGCGCCGCCGTCGTTCGTGCTGCTGCCGCCCAGCGCCACGAAAAAGCGCCGCACGCCGGCATCGAGCAGCGCGCGAATCGCTTCACCCATGCCGTAGGTGCTGCGCGCCTCGACGGGCACGCCCATTCCCACGGGGTCCGTAATGCCGACGATCTCGGCCGTTTCGACGATCGCGCTGCCGTCCGCGAGCAAGCCCGTAAGCGCTTCACGCAAGGGGCCCGCCGCGCCGCGCACACTCAGCGAGCGGCGTTCGCCGCCGCTCGCGAGCATGGCGTCGAGCGTGCCTTCGCCGCCGTCGGCCATCGGGCAGATGCGCACGCTGGCGTCGGCGCGCGCGCGCTGGATGCCGGATGCAATCGCCTGCGCGACCTGTTCTGCGCTGAGCGAGCCTTTGAATGAATCGGGAGCGATGACGACGACGGGCGAGGGCGACGAGTTCGGCATGGTGTCTCTGAAAAATTTGAGTCGTTGTGAGCAATGGCGCGGCGGGTGAAGCGAGTCGGCGATGGGCAGGCCCAACCGAGGTCGTTAGCTTAGCAGCATGGGCGCGTCGGCTGAATATGTCGAACGGCATAGGCGGAATCGGCCGGAAAGACACGGCAGTCGCATGCGCTCGAACGCAAGTTCGTCAAGCGCTCGCGCACGAGTACGAGGGGCTTGCTCGGCGACATCAGGAGGGCATTCGAAAAACGGCGCCATGCAGGCGAAAAACACCGCGAAATGGCCCACAAAGCGGCCTGAATGCGGGGAAAAATCGATGCAATCATCGAATCCCGGCTAAGCGCGCAAATAGTTTGCTAAAATATTCGGCTCTTTGGACTCAACCGTGCTGCTGGCGGCCTGCAGCCCGCGGCGCAGGCGCGAGATCGATGCAATCGGCGCGAAGCGACATCGAGCAGCGGCACGGAGAAGATATAACTGATTCGCTCGAATAATTTTAGGACGATTGAAGCCATGGCAAACGTTGTTGAAAACCTCGGCAAGCTCGAACGCCGCGTGACGATTTCCCTGCCGAAGGATGCCGTGCAGAAGGAAGTGGATTCGCGTATCCGTCAACTCGCGAAGAACGTGCGCATGCCGGGTTTCCGCCCGGGCAAGGTGCCGCTCAAAATGGTGACGCAACAGTATTCGGGTCAGGTGGAAGCCGAAGTGCTGAGCGACAAGGTCGGCAAGGAATTCTTCGACATCAGCCGCACGGAGAACCTGCGCGTCGCGGGCCAGCCGAGCTTCGCGCCGAAGGCCGAGGCCGTGGAAGGCAGCTACGCGTTCGACGCGACCTTCGAGGTGTATCCGGAAGTGAAGCTGGGCGACGTCGCCGAGGCTGAAATCGAGCGCACCACGACCACGATCAGCGAAGAAGAAATCGACCGCACGCTGGACATCCTGCGCAAGCAGCGCGTGCACTTCCACGCTCGCGGCGAAGCCGGCGAGCACGGCGACGGCGGCGCGGACACGGCGGCTAAAGACGGCGACCGCGTGACGGTCGACTTCGTCGGCAAGCTCGACGGCGAAGCATTCCAGGGCGGCAGCGCCGAAGACTTCGCATTCGTGCTCGGCGAAGGCCGCATGCTGCCGGAGTTCGAAACGGCGGCGCTCGGCCTGAAGGTCGGCGAGGCGAAGGAATTCGACCTGAAGTTCCCGGACGACTACCACGGCAAGGACGTGGCGGGCAAGACGGCGCAATTCACGGTCACGATGAAGAAGATCGAGTGGGCGCACCTGCCGGAAGTCGACGCTGAATTCGCGAAGTCGCTCGGCATCGAAGACGGCGATCTGACCAAGATGCGCACCGAAATCAAGGACAACCTCGAACGCGAAGCGAAGCGTCGCACGCAAGCCATCGTCAAGAACCAGGTGATGGACGCGCTGCTGAAGATCTCGGAACTCGACGTGCCGAACGCGCTGATCGAACAGGATCAGGAGCGCCTCGTGGCGATGGCTCGCCAGGATCTGGAGCAGCGCGGCGTGCCGAACGCGAAGGACGCGCCGATCCCGGCCGCGATGTTCAAGGAGCAGGCAGAGCGTCGCGTCAAGCTGGGCCTCGTGCTGGCCGAACTCGTGAAGGCTAACGAACTGCAGGCGAAGCCGGAGCAGATCCGCGCCGAAGTCGACGAATTCGCGAAAAGCTACGAAGACCCGAAGGAAGTCGTCCGCTGGTATTATTCCAACCAGCAACGTCTTGCTGAAATGGAAGCGTACGTCGTTGAAGCCAACGTCGTCGATTTCGTCCTCGGCAAGGCCAAGGTAACGGACAAGGTGGTGAGCTTCGAAGAACTGGCAAACGCAACGGCGCAAGCTTAAGCGTCGCTGCAACGCGGCGTGCCGGCTGTCGGAGCGACGGCCCGCACGCCGTTTTTTTGTGCTGTGAAGATGCGTAGTGCCGCATGCGATCGCGCGGCGCGCACGCACCGATCGTGCACTTGAATACGGGCTCGTCGCACCAACCTGTCTAGCATCTACATCCAGAATATTTCCAGACAAGGATCCATTGCATGACCTTTCGCGCCCAAATGCTGGACACGTTGACCTCCCAGTCGTCCCGGGATCTCGAAGCGCAGGCACTCGGTCTGGTGCCGATCGTCGTGGAAACGAGCGGCCGGGGCGAGCGCTCGTACGATATCTATTCGCGTCTGCTGAAGGAACGCATCGTGTTCCTCGTGGGCGAAGTGAACGACCAGACGGCCAATCTCGTCGTCGCGCAGATGCTGTTTCTCGAAAGCGAGAATCCGGACAAGGACATCTCGTTCTACATCAACAGCCCCGGCGGCTCCGTGTCGGCGGGTATGGCGATCTACGATACGATGCAATTCATCAAGCCCGACGTGTCGACGCTGTGCATGGGGCTCGCGGCGAGCATGGGCGCGTTCCTGCTGGCAGCCGGCGCGAAGGGTAAGCGCTTTGCGCTGCCGAATTCGCGCGTGATGATTCACCAGCCGCTCGGCGGCGCGCGCGGCCAGGCGTCGGACATCGAAATCCAGGCACGCGAGATTCTGTATTTGAAGGATCGGCTGAATCATCTGCTCGCACACCATACGGGTCAACCCGTGGAGCGCATCGCGCGCGACACGGATCGCGACAATTTCATGTCCGGCGATGATGCGCAAGCCTACGGCCTCGTCGATCAGGTCGCGCACAAGCGTCCTTGATCTGGTACGGTTTTGCCCCGCTGTTTTGTCCAGAATTGGGGCAAAAACGTCATCGGCTCGGTTGTGAAATGGTCCACATCCGTCCGGGCGTCTGCGGCAAACGCCGTTATCTTGCTCACTAGCCCTGTCTTGCCCGAACTGCGAGGCGGGGGCAAACGGCGTATCATGTAATCCGGTGTCCGGAGGCTCACACATCTATGGCGGACAAGAAAGGTTCTAACAGCGAAAAGCTGTTGTATTGCTCGTTTTGCGGCAAGAGCCAGCATGAGGTAAAGAAACTGATTGCTGGCCCGTCGGTGTTCATCTGCGATGAATGTATCGACCTGTGCAACGAGATCATTCGCGACGAAGCGGCGGGTGCGGGAATCGAGGCGGGCTTGTCGAAGTCCGACCTGCCGACTCCGCAGGAAATTCGCGAAATTCTCGATCAATACGTGATCGGCCAGGAGCGCGCGAAGAAGATTCTCGCCGTCGCGGTCTACAACCACTACAAGCGTCTCAAGCATCTCGACAAGAAAGACGAGATCGAACTCTCGAAGAGCAACATCTTGCTGATTGGCCCGACCGGCTCCGGCAAGACGCTGCTCGCGCAGACGCTGGCACGCCTTCTGAACGTCCCGTTCGTGATTGCCGACGCAACCACGCTGACGGAGGCCGGCTACGTCGGCGAAGACGTCGAGAACATCATTCAGAAGCTGCTGCAAAACTGCAATTACGAAGTGGACAAGGCGCAGCGCGGCATTGTCTACATCGACGAAATCGACAAGATCAGCCGCAAGTCCGACAACCCGTCCATCACGCGCGACGTGTCGGGCGAGGGCGTGCAGCAGGCTCTGCTGAAGCTGGTCGAAGGCACGATGGCATCGGTGCCGCCGCAAGGTGGTCGTAAGCATCCGAACCAGGACTTCATCCAGGTCGACACGACGAACATTCTGTTCATCTGCGGCGGCGCGTTCGACGGCCTCGAGAAGGTCATTGTCGATCGCACCGAGAAGACCGGCATCGGCTTCGGCGCCAGCGTGAAGAGCAAGCAGGACCGCGACGCCGGCGAAGTGCTGCGCGAAGTGGAACCGGAAGACCTGATCAAGTTCGGTCTGATTCCCGAGCTGATCGGCCGTCTGCCGGTGGTTGCCACGCTCGGCAAGCTCGACGAAGCGGCGCTGATGAAAATTCTCGTCGAACCGAAGAACGCGCTGGTCAAGCAGTATCACAAGCTCTTCAACATGGAGCGTGTCGAACTCGAGATCCGGCCCGCCGCGCTGCAGGCCGTGGCGCGCAAGGCGATCCGCCGCAAGACGGGCGCGCGGGGTCTGCGCTCCATTCTGGAACAGGCGTTGCTCGACGTGATGTACGACCTGCCGCAAATGAAAGGCGTCAGCAAGGTCATCATCGACGACAACGTCATCGATGGCGACGGCAAACCGCTGCTGATTTACGAAGACGCGCCGAAGGTCGCGGGTTCGAACTGATCGGCTTTAGAGTTCTGCAAAAAGGCCGTTCATGGCGACGTGAACGGCTTTTTCGTTTATCGTGTGGTCAGGCTGATTGTTTTCACTATGGAGTCATTGAATCTTCGGAGTCTCTGAACTTTTCCCACACGCGAAGGCTTGCAATATTTTCTGCTGGCCTCACCTATCGAACGAACTGATTCCACTCATGGGGAAATGAAATGTCAGGAACCCAACTCCTCCCGCCGGAACGCATTACGCTGCCGCTGCTCCCGCTGCGCGACGTAGTCGTTTTCCCGCACATGGTGATTCCGCTCTTCGTAGGCCGCCCGAAGTCGATCAAGGCTCTCGAAGCAGCGATGGAAGGCGGCAAGCACATCATGCTCGTTGCCCAGAAAACGGCTGCGAAAGACGAGCCGACCGAAAAGGACATGTACGAAGTAGGGTGTGTTGCCAACATCCTGCAGATGTTGAAGCTGCCCGACGGCACCGTGAAGGTGCTCGTCGAAGGCTTGCAGCGCGCGAAGACGCTTTCCATCGAAGAGCAGGAAACGCAATTCTCGTGCGAAGTCATGCCGCTCGAACCCGACCACGCCGACAGCGCTGAAACCGAAGCGCTGCGCCGCGCGATCGTGTCGCAGTTCGACCAGTATGTGAAGCTGAACAAGAAGATCCCGCCGGAGATCCTGACCTCGCTGTCGGGCATCGACGAGGCCGGGCGTCTCGCCGACACGATCGCGGCGCATCTGCCGCTCAAGCTCGACCAGAAGCAGCACATCCTCGAGATGTTCCCGGTGATCGAGCGGCTCGAGCATCTGCTCGCGCAACTCGAAGCCGAGATCGACATCCTGCAGGTCGAAAAGCGCATCCGCGGGCGCGTGAAGCGTCAGATGGAGAAGAGCCAGCGCGAGTACTACCTGAACGAACAGGTCAAGGCGATCCAGAAGGAACTCGGCGAAGGCGAGGAAGGTGCGGACCTCGAAGAACTCGAGAAACGCATCACGGCCGCGCGCATGCCGAAGGAAGCGAAGAAGAAGGCCGACGCCGAGCTGAAGAAGCTCAAGCTGATGTCGCCGATGTCGGCGGAAGCGACCGTCGTGCGCAACTATATCGACACGCTGATCGGCTTGCCGTGGCGCAAGAAGAGCAAGGTCAACAACGACCTCTCGAATGCAGAACGCGTGCTCGACGAAGACCACTTCGGTCTCGAGAAGGTGAAGGAACGCATTCTCGAATATCTCGCGGTCCAGCAACGTGTCGACAAGGTCAAGGCGCCGATCCTGTGCCTCGTCGGGCCCCCGGGCGTGGGCAAGACTTCGCTCGGCCAGTCGATCGCGCGCGCGACGAACCGCAAGTTCGTGCGCATGGCGTTGGGCGGCGTGCGTGACGAAGCCGAGATTCGTGGCCATCGTCGTACGTACATCGGCTCGATGCCGGGCAAGATCCTGCAGAGCCTGACCAAGGTCGGCGTGCGCAATCCGCTCTTCCTGCTCGACGAAGTCGACAAGATGGGCCAGGATTTCCGCGGCGATCCGTCGTCGGCGCTGCTCGAAGTGCTCGATCCGGAACAGAACCACACGTTCGCCGATCACTACGTCGAGGTCGACTTCGATCTGTCGGACGTGATGTTCGTGGCGACGTCGAACTCGCTGAACATTCCGCCGCCGCTGCTCGACCGGATGGAAGTGATCCGTCTGTCGGGTTATACGGAAGACGAGAAAGTCAGCATCGCGCAGCGTTACCTGTTGCCGAAGCAGAAGAAGAACAACGGTCTCAAGGATGGGGAGATCGAAGTGACGGAAACCGCGATCCGCGACATCATTCGCTACTACACGCGTGAAGCGGGCGTGCGTTCGCTCGAGCGTGAAGTGTCGAAGATCTGCCGCAAGGTCGTGAAGATGCTTCTGCTGAAGAAGGCCGAAGGCGCGGTGAAGGTCGACGGCAGTAACCTCGACACCTTCCTCGGCGTGCGCAAGTACGACTTCGGTCTGGCCGCGAAGGAAAATCAGGTGGGCCAGGTCACGGGTCTCGCGTGGACGGAAGTGGGCGGCGATCTGCTGACCATCGAAGCCGCAGTGATGCCGGGCAAGGGCAATGTGATCCGCACGGGTTCGCTCGGCGACGTGATGAAGGAATCCGTCGAAGCGGCGCGCTCGGTCGTGCGTTCGCGTTCGCGTCGTCTTGGCATCAAGGACGAAGCGTTCGAGAAGCAGGACATTCACATCCACGTGCCGGAAGGCGCGACGCCGAAAGATGGTCCTTCGGCCGGTATCGCGATGACGACCGCGCTGGTGTCGGTGCTGACCGGTATTCCGGTGCGTGCCGATGTCGCGATGACGGGTGAAATCACGTTGCGTGGCGAAGTTCTGCCGATCGGCGGCCTGAAGGAGAAGCTGCTCGCGGCGCATCGCGGCGGCATCAAGCTCGTGCTGATTCCGGAGGAGAACGTCAAGGACTTGACCGAGATTCCGGACAACGTGAAGAACGCGATCGAAATCGTGCCGGTCCGCTGGATTGACAAGGTGCTCGAACTGGCGCTCGAACGTGTGCCGCAACCGTTGCCAGAAGAAGAGCCGAAGCCGGCAGCGCCTGTCGCCGCCGAGCCAGGCAAGGATTCCGCAACGGAAGTCGTGAAGCACTGACGCTCGCGAGAACGCGCTAAAGCATTCGGTTGCGAAGTGCTCGGCTGAAGCAAAAAACCCGCGGTTACGGCCGCGGGTTTTTTATTGCCTGCGCGAAGTTCATAAAGTCCCGTGAGTGTCTTGCACGCTCACCTCAAAGAGACGCTGAAAGCGCGAACAGCGATTCATCGCAAACACGCACGCCATCGAACCAGCCGTCGCAATATCGGCTGATCGAAAAGCCCTTCCCAAACAGCGCTCATCCGGCTCAACCCCGCTTGACACGAGGGTTTCGGCTAATTCTAATGAGCCGGCCAGGCATTGCCGCCGGTCGCGTGAAGCAGGCGCTGGAAAGCGCCATCACGATTCCATACACATTCTCGGGGGACAGGAATGAACAAGACGGAATTGATCGATCACATTGCGCAGCAGGCCGATATTTCGAAAGCTGCGGCAGGCCGTGCACTCGATGCCGTGATTACCGGCGTCAAAGGTACGTTGAAGAAGGGCGATTCGGTGACGCTGGTCGGTTTTGGCACGTTCGCAGTCGGCAGGCGTATTGCGCGCACCGGTCGGAATCCGCGCACTGGCGCCGAGATCAACATCAAGGCCGCGAAAGTTCCCAAATTTAGGCCTGGCAAAGCGCTGAAGGATGCGCTAAACTAACGGGCTTGCTGCTTGAGGAATCACCTGAAATAGGTTGCTTGATCGGATCGCGGATCGGGCGCGTAAATCGGCATAACATCGGCAGCAAGGAATGAAGCACTGAATCACGAAACGGGTGCTTAGCTCAGTTGGTAGAGCGGCGCCCTTACAAGGCGTAGGTCGGGAGTTCGAGCCTCTCAGCACCCACCAGTTTCATGATTCGGCAGCCGTATTTCAGGCAGCGAATGCAGCAAAAGCGCAGTATAAGGAGTGGTAGTTCAGTCGGTTAGAATACCGGCCTGTCACGCCGGGGGTCGCGGGTTCGAGTCCCGTCCACTCCGCCAGTATCCACGAAAGGCGAACTCCGGTTCGCCTTTTTTATTGCCCGCTGTTGTAAGATCGGGCGTTCTGTTTTTGGCACCCCTCACGCATGCTCGATTTCTTCCGCAACCACCAACGCCTGATGATGTTCATGCTCGTCCTCGTCATTCTGCCGGGGCTGGGTTTTGTGGGTATTCAGGGCTTCCGCGGCTTCTTTGACGAGAGCACGAACGTCGCAAGCGTCAACGGTCACAAGATCACTCGCGTGGAGTACGACGACGCGATGCGTCAGCAGCTCGACCGCGCGCGTCAGATGCTCGGCGCGCAGTTCGACATGAAGGCGTTCGATACGCCGGAGCGCCGTCGCGAGATGCTCGACGGCATGATCGAGCAGCGCGTGCTAGCCGACGAAACGCAGCGCCTGCACCTGACCGCATCGGATGAAGCCGTGCGCCGCGCGTTGCTGGCCGACCCGGTGATTTCGTCGCTGAAGAATCCCGACGGCTCGATCGACCTCGACCGCTACAAGCAACTGCTCGCGATGCAGGGCATGACGCCCGACCAGTACGACGAGCGCGTGCGCTACAGCCTGTCGATGCAGCAGCTGCCCGCGAGCATTCAGGCAAGCTCGTTCACCTCGAAGACGCTCGCGCAGCATCTGACCGAGCTGGCCGAGCAGCAGCGTGAAGTGCAGGGCATCGCGTTCCATCCGCGTGACTATGCCGCGCAGATCCAGCCGACCGACGCGCAACTGCAGGCGTATTACGACGCGCATCGTAACGATTTCGCGACGCCGGCCACCTCGACGATCCAGTACATCGTGATGTCGCCGGCCGCGCTCAGCGCATCGGCACAACCGAGCGACGCGGACCTGAAGAAATACTACGACGACAACATCGCGCACTTCCGCACCGAAGGCGAAGTGCGTGCGAGCCATATCCTGATCGCGGCGCCGAAAGACGCGAGCGCGGCCGACAAGGCCAAGGCGAAGCAGAAGGCCGAAGAGTTGCTCGCGCAAGTCAAGGCGCATCCGGACCAGTTCGCGCAGATCGCCCAACAGAACTCGCAGGACCCGGGCTCGGCAGCGAAGGGCGGCGATCTCGGCTACTTCGGCCGCGGCATGATCGCGGGTGGCCAGGCGTTCGACGATGCGGTGTTCGCGCTGAAGAAAGACGAGATCAGCGGCATCGTGCAGACCGATTTCGGTTTCCACATCGTCAAGGTGACGGACGTGAAGCCGGCGGTCACGAAGCCGTTCGACGAAGTGAAGGACCAGATCGCCGGCGAGCTGAAGACGCAACTGGCGGCCAAGGCGTTCACCGATAACTCGGAAGGCTTCACGTCGCTCGTCTACGAAAAGGCGAAGAGCCTGCAGCCGGCCGCCGACAAGTACAAGCTGCAGGTACAGACCGCGACGGTCACGCCGCAGCCGGACCCGAAGCTGCCGCCCGACAGCCCGCTGAACAACGCGAAGTTCCTCGCAGCCGTGTTCGCGAGCGATTCGGTGTCCGCACACAACAACACACAGGCGATCGACGTCGGCGGCAACACGCTGATCGCCGCGCACGTCACCGACTACAAGCCCGCCGCGGTGCCGGCATTCGATGTCGTCAAGGATGCGGTGCGCCAGAAGGTGATCGCGGTCCAGTCGAACGAGGCCGCGCACAAGGACGGCGCCGCGAAGCTGGCCGAGTTCGAGAAGTCGAAGACGACGGCGGGTTTCTCCTCGCCGCTGAAGGTGTCGCGCAACGACTCGCAGGGCGTGCCGCCCGCCGCACTGAGTGCAATCTACAAGGCGGATGCGCAGAAATTGCCGGCCTACGTCGGTGTCGATCTCGGCGACGATGGCTATGCGATCTATCGCGTCAACCAGGTCGTGGCCGCCGCGCCGGCCGATCCGCAGCGTCTTGCCGCGGCGCAGCAGCAGATCGCGCAGATCGACGCGCAGTCGCAGTCGGAAGCCTTCGTGAAGGCGCTGCGCGAGCGCTCGAAGGTGAAGTACTACGGCTCGCTCGACAGCAGCGCGCAGACGGGCGACCAGTAAGCGGCGCTCGCCAGGGCAGAGCAAAACGAAGCACAGCAAAGCGCCCCGCAGCGTTTTGCACCTACGAAAAAGCCCCGCAATCGCGGGGCTTTTTCATTGGCCGATAGCGCTGGAAGCATGCACGGTGAGTCACGCAACGCGCGGCCTCATCCCCGCTTCATAGCGTCACCTCACAGCCTTACCTCACAAACATCCGCTGATCGCGCCGGTGGCCTCGCTGCCGGCCGCGCCATTGGAGCGGAAACCGACCCACGTGCCCTTGCCGCTGTACGACGGACGCACCACCGCGGCCGCGCCGTTAGGCGGCTGCTGGCCCGGCACGTAGACGTCCACGGCCTGGTCGTTGGCGAGGGTGTTCTGCGAGACCACCTGTTGTTGCGAAGCGTCCGCCCATTTCTGCGCGATGCAGCTGGCGACGGCGCCGGGCGGCTGCTGGCTTTGGCCGACGGATTGAACGCCGGCCGGCGGTTGGGCGGCACAGGCCGAAAGGGCAACGGTCAAAGCGATTAACGGTAGATATTTCACGTTATCTCCTCAGGAGTCGCTCGGGAAGCGAGCCGGGTCGCACGGGATTGCGGGAGTATCGGGACGACTCCGGCGATCCGTGTTCCCCAAGTTCCGGAAACAAGTCGTTGGCAGTTTTCAGTGCGGCGAACTTGTGCGAAGGAGTGGCTTGACAGCGGGCCACACGTTGTTGAGTAGCAGGGGCTGTGCCTGCACCGCCGGATGAATCTGGTCGGCCTGGAACATCTCCGGTTTGTCCGCGATGCCGGCGAGCAAAAACGGCACGAGCGGCACGTTAAACTCCTTCGACAATTGGCCGTACAGACCATGGAACTTCTGCGTGTAGTCGGGGCCGTAATTGGGTGGGACGTACATGCCGATCAGCACGACCTTCGCGTGACCCTGCTGCGCCTGTTCGATGATCGTGCGCAGGTTGTCCGCGGTCGTGGAGAGCGGCACGCCGCGCAAGGCGTCGTTGGCGCCGAGCTCGACGATCACGATGCTCGGCTTCAGACGCAGCATCAGCTCGGGCATGCGCGCCCGTCCACCGCTCGTGGTGTCGCCGCTGATGCTTGCATTGGCAACGCTATAATCGATGCGCTTTTCGGCGAGCCGCTGGCGCATCAACGCAACCCAGCCCGTGTCGCGAGGCAGGCCGTATTCGGCGGAGATGCTGTCGCCGAGCACGACGATCACGGGCTTCGCGGGTTCCGGCGCATTGGCCGCATGCGCCGGCGAGGACATCGAAAACACGGCGGCAGCCATCAGGGTCGCGCCGAATGCCGCAGTCAGCGCCGCGGCGCGAGGGGCGATGGCGCGCACTTTCAACCTACGCTTCACCATGCCAAACAGAACTGATCCAGTCATTGAAGTGCGGGGTTTGTGCAAGAGGGTTAAGGATGCGACGGGCGAACTGACGATTCTCGACGACATCGATCTTGCCATCGACGCCGGCAGCAGCGTGGCGATCGTCGGTGCATCCGGCTCGGGCAAGTCTACGCTGCTCGGCTTGCTCGCGGGATTGGACAGCGCGAGTTCGGGCTCGGTTCGGCTGCTTGGCCGCGAACTCACCGAATTGAGCGAGGACGAGCGCGCCGCGCTGCGCAGCGGCTCGGTCGGTTTCGTGTTCCAGTCATTCCAGTTGATGCCGCATCTGACCGCGCTCGAAAACGTCACGTTGCCGCTCGAACTGCAAGGCGGCATCGGCACGCGCGAGGCCGCGGCGCGTGCGCGTCATCTGCTCGAACAGGTAGGGCTCGGGCAGCGTACCGGTCATTATCCGAAGCTCCTGTCGGGCGGCGAGCAGCAGCGCGTCGCGCTCGCGCGCGCGTTCGTCACGCATCCGGCCATCCTGTTCGCCGACGAACCGACCGGCAGCCTCGACGCCGCCACCGGCCACGCGGTGATCGATCTGATGTTCGAGATGAATCGCGCGAACGGCGCGACGCTCGTGCTCGTCACGCACGACATCGAACTCGCGCGCCGTTGCGACACGACGGTGACGATCGAGGCGGGGCGGCTGGCGTGAGCCGCGCATCGGCGTAACCGGACCCGAAGGCGGTCGATGCAAAAACAAAGCGGGCTATAGCAGCCCGCTTTGTTATTCCGCTTCAGGACGTGTATCCGCTTCGCGGCGCGTGGCCCGAGCGCATGATGTTCGCACTCGCACTCGCACTCGCACTCGAACCCGCACCGAACCCCACGCCATCCACGCCCGATACTTCAGCGTTTCAACGCCGCGCGCGCCCGTGCGATCAACGCCGACGTCGACGAATCATGCTGCTTCACGTCGGCGCTCGCCGCGCCCAGATCGGCCTCGACGACCTTGCCGAGAATCTTGCCCAGCTCGACGCCCCACTGATCGAACGGATTGATGTTCCACACCGAGGCCTGCACGAGCACCTTATGCTCGTAGAGCGCGATCAACGCGCCGAGCGTGCGCGCGGTGAGCGCATCGACGAGCAGCGTCGCGGTCGGACGGTTGCCGGGGAACGTGAGGTGCGGCGCGAGTTCGGGCTTGTCCGGGCCGGCCACCTTCTTCGCTTCGTCGAGCGTACGGCCGAGCATCAGCGCTTCGCTCTGCGCGAAGCAGTTCGCGAGCAGTTTCGGATGATGGCTCGCAAGCGGATGCTCGGGCGTCAACACCGCGATGAAATCGATCGGCACGATCGTCGGGCCCTGGTGCAGCATCTGGAAGAACGCGTGCTGACCGTTCGTGCCCGGCTCGCCCCACGTGACGGCCGAGGTCGGATAGTCGACCATCGCGCCGTCGAGCCGCGCGGACTTGCCGTTGCTTTCCATTTCGAGCTGCTGCAGATACGAGGGCAGGAAATGCAGCGCTTCCGAATACGGCGCAACGAGATAGCTTTGCGAGCCGAAGAAGTTGCGATACCAGATGCCGATCATGCCGAGCAGCACCGGCAGGTTCTTTTCGAGCGGCGCGCTGCGGAAATGCTGGTCCATCTCGTTGGCGCCGGCGAGCAGTTCGTCGAACTGCCGCGGGCCGACCGCGATCATGATCGACAGACCCACGGCCGACCACAGCGAATAGCGGCCGCCGACCCAGTCCCACATCGAGAACACGTTCTCTTTCGCAATGCCGAACCTGACCACTTCCGCCGTATTGGCCGACACGCCGACGAAATGCTTTGCGAGCGCGCTTTCCGGGCAGCCTTTCTCGACGAACCAGTCGCGCAGCGAGCGCGCGTTGGTCATCGTTTCGAGCGTCGTGAAGGTCTTGGAGACGATGATCGCGAGCGTTTCTTCGGGATCGATCTGCTGCATCACGTTGTAGAGATCGGCGCCGTCGACGTTCGACACGAAGTGCGTGTCGATCTCGGGCGTCGCGAGATGATGCAGCGCGTGCACGACCATCTTCGGTCCGAGGTCCGAGCCGCCGATGCCGATGTTCACGACGTGGCGAATCCGCTTGCCGGTATAGCCGGTCCACTGGCCGTTGCGCACCTGTTCGGCGAACGCGGCCATTTTGGCGCGCTCGGCCTGTACCTCGGCGAAGAACGGCGCGTTCGGATCGGTGGCGCGCAAGGCGGTGTGCAGCGCGGCGCGGCCTTCGGTCGGGTTCACCGCCTCGCCCGCGAACATCGCGTCGCGGCGCTTTTCGACGCCGGCTTCGCGCGCGAGCTGCACGAGCAGCTTCAGGGTTTCGTCGGTGATGCGGTGTTTCGAGAAATCGGCCGCGAGACCGCCGCCGCCGAACGTGAAGCGCTCGGCGCGAGTGGGGGCGGGATCGTTCTCGGGGGCGAACCAGTCGCGCAGATGCGCATCGCGAATCTTCTCGTAATGCGTCTGCAGCGAGGACCAGGAGGGGAGCGAGTTCTGGGTCATAGCGTCCGTCTAACCAAGGGGCACGAGGAAAAGGCGCGCGCCTGAAGCGCGGCCGAGAGTGATGCGGCGATGCAGTCAGAGCAATGCCGCGCGGCCGGGTTCGTCGGGTGAGGGCGGCGGCCAGTGTGCGGTCAATGCCCGTCAGCCTTGCAAGCTCGCGAATTGCGTGGATTGCATGAATCTCGCGAAAGTGCGATGCATGCGAGCGCTGAATTTCGTCACCCTGCGCGATCGATCCGGCACACGGCGCAGACAGCCAGTATAGCGGGGATGCGTGACGGGCTGCAGTGCCTTGAGCGCGAACGCAAAGGTTGGGATGAGTGGTGCGGGCGCTGGTGTAAAGGCTGGGGTGAAAACGCCCAAAGCGAAGGCTCAAAGCGAAAACCGGTCGCCAGCGCTCGACGCGACAGACTTGCGATCGGTCAGCGCAATTCCGGCACACACGATCTCCGCATGAAGCGCACATCGCTCGCGCTTCATGCCCGATTCACGCCCGCTTTATGCCCGCCTCATGTTCCCATCACGCAACCGTCGGCGGATAGAACAACCGGTTGATCAATTCGCGCACCATCGGCGCGAGTTCGCCGGCCGTCAGACCCGCGGGGCCGCGGCCTTGCGCGGTCAGCATGTCGGCGGCGAGGCCGTGCAGATAGACGCCCGCGAGCGCCGCTTCATAGCGCGGCAGATGCTGTGCCAGCAAGGCGCCGATGATGCCGCCGAGCACGTCGCCGGTGCCGCCCGAC
>NZ_JAAGPS010000146.1:0-17535 GCF_017105025.1 Paraburkholderia sp. Ac-20336
GCCGGCACGACGAGAGCCCCGCCGGCGCGGCCGCACACAAGGCGGGCGCGGCGCTGCGCGCGGGCGTCACGCATTTTGTCGAAAGCGATCCGGTGCAGGCGCTGCTGATCGCGCAGCAGGCGCCGCTTTTGCGCGTGATCTGGTGGGATGCGCTGACGCGCACGGGGATGCTGGTCGGCGCGCGGGCGTGGAGCTGAGCGGGCTGCGCTGAATTTCGCGGGGTTTCTCTGAATCTCGCGAACCGTCGCGCTACATCTCCTTCCCCTCGCGCGGCTGCAAATGCCGCGTGGCCCGCTGCGACGCTACGACGATCAGCTTCATGGTCGCACGCGTCGCGCCGACGAACAGCTTGCGCGCGCTGCGCTCGTCGAATGCGTCGAAGTCGATCTCGGTGAAAATCACACACGGCGCGGCCTGGCCCTTGAAGCGATAAATCGACTCGAACAGCACATCCCCTTCGCGATACTCGGGGTTGCCGAACAGATCGTATTTGCCGGTGAAACTGCGCAGCCGATGCGGCCCGAGCTGATCGAGCGCGCTCATCGCCGAACCCTCGCGGCCGCGAAACGACAGCACGGCGATGTCCTGCTTGCGAAAACCGAGCGACAACGCCTGCGTGATCGCACGCTTGGTCGCGTCAATGACGCCGTCGGCGCCCTGCGCCTCGTCGTAGACCGACAGCGAAACCTCGGAGCCGTCGAACGGACTGCCCGAGGCGAGCGCCGCGGCGAGCGGCACCGACGCGCCGAGCACCTCGCGCAGATAGTCCAGAATGTCGCGCGGGCTCCGGTAGTTGGTGGTTTCCTTCAACGTGGTCCAGCCCGGCAGCGTGACCGGCTCGCGCATATAGAGGTTCTGCAGCGGGTCTTCGAGCCACCACCACGCGCCGCCCGGGCGCAGCAGCCGCTCGAGGGCGGCCACCCACGGCTGCTGGAAGTCCTGCCCTTCGTCGACGATCAACACGTCGAATTGCCAGCGCGGTTCGATCGGCGTATCGGCGAACACCGCTTCCAGCCGATCGAACACCTGAGCCGACTGGAAATCGGGCGTGCGGCCCGCATCGCGCGCGACCCAGTCGCACAACTGGTGATAGTTCGCGACCTTCGCCTCGGGCGGCGCGACCCGCGCGATGTGATCGGCGAGTGGCCGATTGAAGCACACATAGAGCGGACGCTGGCCGCGCGCGACCGCATCCTTCATCACCTGCACGGCGAGCTGGGTCTTGCCCGAGCCCGCCGTGCCGATCACGCGCAGCCGGAACGGCGCGAATTCGAGCCGCCGCGCCCACGTCGCGAGCCCGCCCGCGAGACGCGTGACGAGCGTGCCTGCCTGCCCGACGAGCGCGCTCGTGTCGGGCGTGAGCGCGAGTTCGTCGGCGAGAAAGTGGTGGATTTTCGAGGCGCAGGCAAGGCGCGGTTCGTCGGCCGGCAGCGCTTCGCAAATCACGGCCGCGAGCCGGTCGCGCCGGGTCGCGTCGACGATGCGCGCCGGGTTCACGCCGGCAATCGCCGCATCCTTGACGATGTGATCGGGACAGTACAGCAGCTCCTCGATGAAATACGTGCCGGCGCCGAACGCCGCGGTGAAGCGCCGATGCAGCCCCTCGATCGTATGCGCGAGCGCGATCGCGACATTGCGCTCGGTCTGCAGATAGACCTTGACGAGCCCTTTCGGCGTTTCGCGCAGAAAACCCGTTTTCTGTTCGACGATCATCACGCGCCCCGCCGGGCTCACGATCACAAAATCGGCCTCGCCGAACACCGAGAAGTTCTGGTTCAGGCGCGTCCAGTGCACGCCGTGGTAGACCGTGTAGTCGGCCGGCAGCGCCTTTTCGAGCAGCGTTAGCGTTTCGCGTTCGCGCGCGGCCGCGCCGGTCGCTTCGAGGCTCTTCCAGTCGTCGGGAACAATACGGGCCATGCAGTGCCTCAATGGGAGAAGCGTGTGGATGAAGTGCGTGGTTCAGATGCGCAGATGCGTGCGCCAGGACGCGCGATCCGGTGTGCGGCCATTGTACGCAACGCCGTCGCACGCAGCAGAGCCACGCCCGCACTCGCGCGCGCATCGTGTATCGTTACCGGCGAACGCCGCGCGCGAGGCGCGGCTTACCCACCGTAAAAGAAAAGGATTCGCCGGATGATTACGATCTGGGGACGCACCAATTCGGTCAACGTCCAGAAAGTCTTGTGGTGCTGCGACGAACTCGTGCTGCCGTTCGAGCGCATCGACGCCGGCCTGCAATTCGGCCGCAACAACGAACCCGACTATCTCGCGATGAATCCGACCGGCAAGATTCCGACGCTGGTCGACGACGATTTCGTGCTGTGGGAATCCAACTCGATCCTGCGCTATCTCGCGATGCAATACGGCGAATCGAGCCTGCTGTATCCGGCCGAGCCGAAGCTGCGCGCGAGCGTCGATCGCTGGCTCGACTGGTCGCTGTCGACGCTGCAGCCCGCCGAGCGCCCGGTGTTCTGGACGCTCGTGCGCACGCCGGCGGAGCAGCGCGACGTGGCCCGGCTCGCCACCGATGTCGCCGCCGTCGGTCAGTTGTGGCGCCTGCTCGACGCGCATCTGCAAGGACGCTTCTTTCTCGAAGGCGAGAAGTTCACGCTGGCCGACATCGTGATCGGCGCGTACGCGAAGCGCTGGTTCGGGCTCGACGGCATCGAACGGCCGCCGCTGCCGAATCTAGAACGCTGGTATTCGCGCATCGCCACGCGCTCGGGCTTCAGGAAATACGTCGACTTTCCGCTGACTTGAAGTGGCGTTCGGAGCTGGCGCTCGGGCACGGCCGGGCACGGCATCACGTGGAGACCTCTATAATCGACGCATGAAGATCGCCAAGCCCGTCGCCAAGCCCGCCGCAACCGGCCCTCAGGCCACTCCCGCCCATTCCGCCGAAGCTCACGGCCATCATGCGCATCATGAGGCCGCGCACACGCATGGCGCCTCGCAGGAAGCCGCCCTCGCGCTCGCCGAGGAATATTGCCGCGAGCGCGGCGAAAAGCTCACGCCGATCCGGCGTAAGGTGCTCGAACTGCTGCTGAATTCGGGGCGCGCGACCAAGGCGTATTCGCTGCTCGACGAAATGCGCCAGATCCATCCCGGCTCGGCGCCGCCGACCGTCTACCGCGCGCTCGACTTCCTGCTCTCGGCCGGCCTCGTGCATCGGATCGAATCGATCAACGCCTTCACCGTGTGCCACGACCTGACGCAGTGCCAGCACGGCATTCTCGTGGTCTGCCAGCAATGCGGCAGTGTCACCGAGTTGCACCAGCCGAAGCTGCGCCAGTCGCTCGTCGCGCAAATCGAAGACGCGGGCTACCGCCTCGCGAGCGATGAAATCGAGTTGAAGGGATTGTGTTCCGCCTGCCAAGCGCAACAGGCGGAAGGTGCCGCAACGCGGGTGGCCGCGGCGAAGTAATCATCGCGGCTCAAGCATGCGCCGGCACCAGGTCAGGCGCGGCTGGCGCACCCGGTGCGCAGGTTGCGCCAATCGCGTGGCAGCGCCTTGCCGCGCACTCCGGCCGGGATTCGCCGCGACGCTCAACCGGCCGCGCGTGCGTCGATCGCGTCGTGCAGCAGCGTCACCAGATCGTCGGGCAAGGCGGGTTTGGTCATGAAATGCTGAAAGCCTTCGCCGATGCTGCGCAGACGGTAGGCGTCGTCGGTATGGCCGGTGAGGGCCACGGCCACCGCCGGCGAATGACCGCCGCAAATCTCGTGGTCGCGCAGCCGCTGGATCAGATAGAAGCCGTCCATCGTCGGCAGATCGAGATCGCAGACGACCGCATCGGGCAACAGGCGCATTGCCGCTTCCACGCCCTCTTCCGCATCCGCCACGGCGCAAACCTTCGCGCCCTCCGCCTCGAGTAACAAGGTCAGCGACTCCCGGCTGTCCGGGTCGTCCTCTACCAGCACGATCGTGGCGTGATCGAGCCTCATTGCTCCGTTCATCTTCTGTTGTTGCTCTGGAAAAGCGGTTAGGCCGTCCGAACCGGCCAATGTTTCACTCTGCTGCTTGCCGCCGATCTGCGGCGCGGCTACGGTGTTGCTGTCCATGGTTCCGACTCGATTTCGCACGCCGAGTTGCAGACAGGTTCGCGATTGTAAAACATCGCGCTCATCACCTTCCCGAGTACAACGCGTGCGCACGGTAACGCGCCAAAATTGCACGCTGATGAAAAAACGGCCGCCGGTATTCACCGCGCTTCGCCTGCCCGTCTTCCCCAGTATTGCCACGGCTCGCCGATTGCCGGCAACCGATTTACCGGCGCGGCTCGTGCCCAACCCCGCTCGCATGGGCCGTGCCACTCGGCATTGTCTCGTTTCTTTTCTGCCCGTCGAATTGCTTGCGCGGCTGCGACGCCCTCGTTTGTTGCACGTGGGTTACACGCGGGTTACGCGCGGCGGTCGCGTTCATCCCGCCTCGGTCTCCATGAATAGCACGTCACGTGCCTTGCCGCAGTGCTTCGCGGCGCGCGAAACGCGCTCGCACGAGAAGCCGTCGGTACGCAGCCGATAAGACCGGCAGCGGCGCTGTCATCATGGGCGCGCTAGTGTGCGCTTGCCGCGCCTGGCGCATTTTGCAGAAGCTTAGGCTTGAACGGCCGACCTTGCGCAAGCCGCGGCCTGGCAGGGCCGGCTCGAAGCCTTGCTCATCGAATGGGTTTGCGGCACTGCGGCGCGGCTCGGGATTGATCCGCCGAACGAAGCGCCGAATGAAGGGACAAAGGAAGCGACAAAAGCGACGTTCGAGGACGGGAAAAAGAAACACGGAATTGGACGGGCGTCTGAAGGGCGTTCGCGAGAGTCGTCTTGAGCGAGCCTCACTTGAACTTCACTTGCCCTTCTTCGCGCCGATGCCGTGCATCAGCAACGCGACCGCATGGCGCGCGATCTCCTCGCCGCCGATGTTGCGCCGCATCGGATCGTTGCCCCACAGCTTCGAGGTCGCGAGCGGCAGGATCGTCATGCCCAGCAACGTGACGAACACGAGCGCGGGTTCGAGCGCCGCGTTCAGACGCCCCTCTTTCTGCCAGCGCGCGATGGCCGATAGCGAAGCCTTCTGATTCGCATTGCCGAAGCGCTCGTGCATGCGCTGGCGCAGCAGCCCGCCGTCGCTGATGACTTCGCGCACCCATAACGACGCAAACCACGGATAGTCGTCCGCGACCTGCACGAGCCGCCGCGCGAGCTGCGTGATCGCCGCGACCGGATCGTCGGGATTCTCCTGGAACGGCACGCCGAAGCTCGCGCGTAACGGTGCGAAACATTCATCGATCAGCACGTCGAGCAACTGATCGCGTGTCTTGAAGTAGTAATGCACCATCGCGGGCGTGAAGCCGGCTTCGCGCGCGATCTCGCCGAGCGAAGTCTCTACGATGCCCTGCTTCGCGAATAGCCGGAGCGCCGCATCGAGCAAACGGGCGCGTTGCTCGGGACCGCGTGCGGCGCCGGTCGGCCGGCCCGGACGGCGGGCAGCGGGCGATGCGGCGCTCGTGTCGGTTGCTGTATCAGTTGCCGCATCGGTTGCAGTATCCGCGTGTGCCGTAGCTTGTGCTGCCTTGACGGTGCCGCGCTTCGACGAACCGCGCTCGGCATTACGCTCCTGAGCGCTACCCCGCGCACGCGGCGACGATGCAACGTTCACCGTGGGGTTATCAACCGCGGAGCCATCTGACGAGATCCTTGCCATTGCATTCAATTTGACGTGAGAGACAATGTCGAATATATTAATCTCTCAATTAATTAATTTCAATGCGTCTCCGCCATGGAACAACCCGCCACGACCCAGCCGGTCGAATCCGCGCCGCCGGATTCGCGGTCTGCTTCGGCCGCCGACCATCCGCCGATCCGGTTGCTGTTTCCGGCGCTGCTGCTGGTCATGCTGCTCGCCGCGCTCGATCAAACGATCGTCTCGACCGCACTGCCGACCATCGTCGGCGAACTCGGCGGGCTCAACAACCTGTCGTGGGTCGTGACCGCCTACCTGCTCACCTCGACGATCGTCGTACCGCTGTATGGCAAATTCGGCGACCTGTTCGGCCGCAAGATCGTGCTGCAAACCGCGATCGTCGTGTTCCTCGTCGGCTCCGCGCTGTGCGGCATCGCGCAGAACATGGGCCAGCTGATCGTGTTGCGCGCGCTGCAAGGGCTCGGCGGCGGCGGCCTGCTCGTCGTGACGATGGCCGCGATCGCCGACGTGATTCCGCCCGCCGAACGCGGCCGCTATCAAGGTGTGTTCGGCGGCGTGTTCGGTCTTGCCACGGTCATCGGCCCGCTGCTCGGCGGCTTTCTCGTCGAACACCTGACGTGGCGCTGGATTTTCTATATCAACCTGCCGCTCGGCATCGTTTCGCTCGTCGTGATCGGCGCGGTTTTCCGGCCGCACGTTCGTCACGTGAAGCATACGATCGACTATATGGGCGCCGCGTTTCTCGCCGGCGCGCTAACCTGCATCATCCTGTTCACGAGCCAGGGCGGCACGATCCTGCCGTGGTCGTCGCCGCAACTGTGGTTCACGCTCGGCATGGGGCTCGTGTCGATCTGGGGTTTCATCCACGAAGAACGCAGCGCGGTCGAACCGATCATGCCGCTCGAACTGTTCAGAGACCGCACGTTCGTGCTGAGCAGTCTCATCAGCTTCATCATCGGCGTGTCGCTGTTCGGCTCGGTAACGTTCATCCCGCTCTACCTGCAAGTGGTGAAAGGCTCCACGCCATCTGAGGCCGGCATGCAGATGCTACCGATGATGGGCGGGCTCTTCATCATGTCGATGGTGACCGGCCGTGTCATCAGCAAGATCGGCAAGTACCGCATGTTCCCGATCATGGGTACGTGTCTCGTATCGATCGCGATGCTGCTACTCGCGCGCCTGCAGATCGATACGCCGATCCATGTGATGTATCTGTACATGGGCCTGCTCGGCTTCGGTCTCGGCATGGTGATGCAGGTGCTGGTTCTCGCCGTGCAGAACACCGTCGAGTTCCGGCATATGGGCGTCTCGACGTCGGGCGTGACGCTGTTCCGCTCGATCGGCGGCTCGATCGGCGTCGCCAGTTTCGGCGCGGTGTTTTCGAACGGCCTCGCCGCGCGCCTCGAAAAGCTGATTCCCGCCGATACCGAACTGCCGCACGCCCTCGGACCTGCCGCGATTCAACAGTTGCCCGAAGCATTGCGCAACGATTATCTGCATGCGTTTTCCGGTGCGCTGCACACGGTGTATCTGTCGGCCGCGTGCGTCGTGGTGCTCGCTTTCGCACTCGCGTGGCTGCTGAAGGATCATCCGCTGCGCAAGCAATAATCCCGACGTGCCTGCATCCTGATGCAAGCACTTAACGATGACGCTCTCGCGAGGCCGTACGCAAAACGCGTCGGCCTCGCTTCATTTCATTGCCCGTTTCATTGCCCATCCCGCTCTTCTCTACTCGCGCAATGCGTTCACTCGCAAACGACGTGCAAAAAGCCATACGTCCATTCGTTCTCAACGCATGAGCACTGTTTCGTCCTGCTTCCGAATGTGTGCTAGCGCACACAGGTCGGGTATGAAAGCAGATTGACGTTCCCGGCGAAACGCCACATATTGGAAATAGCGGCAACGTAGGCGCGGCCTACGTCTGCGAGACTCTCCGGCGCATGTGGATCGTGATTCCGCGGACCAGCTTCCAGCCTCAACACGATCCGGAGCATGCCTTTACGGCATCGTTTTCCACAGGTGGGTCCACGGCATGTCCATACAGACCGCAACCGGCCATAGCTTTCCGATGCCCTGCAGACGCTGCGGCGGCGCGCTGTACCGGCAGGTTGCGCGCTGCCCGTATTGCGGCGCCGCGCATCCCTTCGATGCGGATGCGGCCCCCGCCCTGCATCCTCACACACGCACCGAAATACCGGGCAGTCGCGCGAGCACGATGCATAAGCCCTTACAGAGTTTCGAAACCGGGCTGAACGCATCGGACCCGCAGGACGAGAGAAGCCTCGTCGCCCATCCGGCGCGCCATGACGAAGTCTGGCCCCGCAAGCCGGCCATGCGCACGGCGCTCGTCTCGCCCGATACGCCGGATCCGCTGCTCGAAGAAGAACCTGTGTATGTGCCGCGTAATACAACGCAGACGATCCGACGCGTGCTGTATGTGCTCGGCGCGCTTGTCGCCATTGCCCTGGCGTATGTCGGCTATACCCTCTTTAGCGATGGCGCCGACAACGAGGATGAAAGTGCCGATTCAATTAATCAGGATGCCAGAATGACGACCGGCACGATCGCGCCACTAGCGTCGGCGCCTTCCGTCACGCAATCGCTGACCGCGGATTCACCGGCCGCGGTCAGGCCCACGACGCCAGTCGTTCCGGTTACGCCTGTCGCACCTGTCGCGCCACCGGTTCTCGCCGCGCCCGCGAAACCGCCGATGCAGTTCCGCGACGCGACGCGGGCACTCGATGCTGCGCGTCTCGCGTTGCGCGGCAATGATCTGTCCAAGGCACAAGCCGCGCTCGCCGCCGCGCAAACGTTACAACCGGGCAACGCCGACGCGAAAGATCTGGCCGCGCAGCTACGTCCCCTCACCGAGCGCCGCGACAGCGCGTTGCAGGCCGCGCAGGCTTGCGTCGCGCAACAGTCGTGGCCGTGCGCGCGTCAGCACGCGAACGAGGCGCTGGCGATCGACAGTGGCAACGACATGGCGAAGAACATTCTCGAACGTGTGATTCGCGAGACCGGCTGGGCGCCGCTCAATCCGCACGCGTCGGCCACTGGCGCGGCACAAGGCAAGCCGATCGCGCAAACGCAACTGCAAACGCCGACGCCTCGACGCGATTAGCAGGAGAACGACAGCAGATCGGCAACAACGCGCACACTCGCACGCACGCTCGAAAGGCAGGAAATCGTCTCGCCGCCTTCCGGCATGCAATTTTTTATCTGGATACCGAATAAATTGCCATGCTCCATACCAACGTACACCTTATCGTGCTTTCTCTGAGCGGAAACAGACGGACCCAGGCATCGCGGCACCTCGAACATGACATCACAGCCGGATCACTGGCGCTTCGCGCGCGCCGACGCGGGAAGCTCGATAAACCTGACCGATAGGTAGAGACCATGCTGAAGAGACTTCTCGCGGGATGGCTGGGGCTGGCGGCGCTGGTCGTGGGTTCGCTGGCAAGCGCGGAACCGGCTCACTACAAGATCGTCACGGGGCCCGAGCGCGGCACGTATATCCAGTTCGGCAACGATCTGGCGAAATGGGTGGCGCAACCGGTCGGCATCGATCTGGAAGTGGTCGCCTCGAAAGGCTCGGCCGAAAACGTGCAGCGCATGCGCTTCGAGCCCGGCGTAAAGCTCGCGCTCGTGCAGTCCGACGTGTACCAGGCATTCGTCGACATGGCGAACTCGGGCAACCCCGAAGCGGGCACGACGATCCGGCCATTGCGGCTCATCATGCCGCTCTACGACGAGGAGATCAACGTCGTCGTGCGCGCGGATTCGCCGCTGAAAACGCTGGCCGACATCAAGGACAAAACCATCAGCGTCGGCCTGCTCGGCAGCGGCACCGCGCAGTCGGCAACGACGCTTTATCGCCTGATGTTCGGCCAGCCGATTCCCGAGCAGAACATCCAGCACCTGAGCAACGAGGACGCGCTCGCCGCATTGATCGTGAAGAAGATCGACGTCGCGATCATCGTGGTCGGGCAGCCCGCCAAGCTCTTCAACGACATGAGTCCCGACCTGCTGCAACAGTTGCGCCTGCTGCGCGCCGACCCCAATGCGCCGGAAACGAACCGCGCGAAGCAGACCTACTTCCCGACCACGATCCGTCAGAGCAGCTATCCGGGCTGGCTCAAGGAAGACGTGCCCGGCCTGACCGTGAAGGCGTTTCTCGTGACCTACGACTACGGTCTGCGCGATACCGTCAGCAATCTGAATCATTTCGCCGACTCGCTGTGCGCGAACTTCGACAATCTGCAGGAGCACGGCCATCCGAAATGGAAACAGGTGAAGCTCGAACTGCCGACGCTCGTGCGCGGATGGAAGTACTACGGCCCCGTCGAAAAACATCTGCGCGCCTGCATCGCGAACCGCGGTGCGGCGATAAACGCGGCGGCGGCTCAAACCACTCAGCCCACCCAGGCCGCGCAGAAACCGCGCACGCCCTGCACGGACCAGGAGCGCCTGCTTCTGCTGTGCAAATAGCGCTTGCCGGCAGGGCAAAAACGCGAGCGTTCAAACGCGCTCGCGCTGCGTCGCACCCGCCACGGCACTCGCTTCCATCGCCCGCTGCAATGCCTCGTAGACCTTCGGGCGATTGCATTGCGATACGTTAAAGCGCAGAAAGCCTGCGGCCGCCCGCGATGCGCTGAACACGTTGCCCGGCGCGAACACCACGCCGGCCGGCAACGCATGACGCGCGATCTCGGCGCCATCGAGCCCATCGGGTAGACGCGCCCACACGAACAACCCCGCGCGCGGCCGCGTCCAGATATCGAGGCCCGCATAGCCGAGACGCCGGATCGTCTCGCCCATCGCATCGGCAAGCTTCGCGCGCATCGCTTCGAGATGGCGCCGATAGGTGCCGTCCACGAGCATGCGATGCACGACGCCCGCCGCGAGCTGGCCGTTGCCGAACGACGTCGCGAGCTTCAGATCGATCAGCGGCTCGATCCATTCGGCGCGCGCGGCGATATAGCCGCAGCGCACCGCCGCCGACAGCGTCTTCGACAGGCTGCCGATCGACACCACGCGCGCGAGCCCGTCGAACGCGGCAAGACGCGGCGCGGCTTCGTCCTCGAAGTCGGCGAAGATGTCGTCCTCGACGATCAGCAGATCGTGCTCGCCCGCGAGCTTGAGCAGCCGATGCGCGACGGCCGGCGCGAGCGTCGCGCCGGTCGGATTGTGAATCGCCGAGTTGGTCACGTAGAGGCGCGGACGATGCTCGATCAGCGCGCGCTCGAATGCCGCGAGAGCCGGTCCTTGCGGCGTGTACGGCACGCTCTCGATCCGCACGCGGTGCGCGCGCAGCAAGGCCTGGAAATTGAAGTAGCACGGATCGTCGATCAGCACCGTATCGCCCGGTTCGAGCAGGAAGCGGCACACGAGGTCGAGCGCATGCGTGGCGCCGTCGGTCAGCATGATCTGCTCGGGCGGCGCATCGACGCCATGCTGCGCGAGCCGCCATACAAGCTGCTGACGCAGCGCCGGCAAGCCGGCCGGACTCGCGTAGTCGGCAAGCGATGCCTGCGGGTCGCGCGCGACCGCGCGCAGCGCGCGGCGCACGCCGTCTTCGGGCAGCCACGACGCCGGCATCCAGCCGCAGCCCGGTTTCAGCACTTTCGAGTCCGTTTCCAGCGACTGCCGCGTGAGCCACAGCGGATCGACCTCGCGATCGAGGCGCGGCCCGAGATCGGCGAGCGCGAACGGCGGCGCATGGCCCGACACGAAGAAACCGGAGCCGCGCCGCGCGACGATCACCCCTTCGGCGACCAGACGATCGTAGGCTTCCACCACCGTCGACTTCGACACGCCGAGCGTGCCGGTCATCGCGCGGATCGACGGCACGCGCGAGCCCGGCATCAGCGAACGGCTCGCGATGCGCTCGCGCAGGCTGTTCATCACGCGCTCGACCCGGGTGCCCGAAGGCGCCCCGCTGTTCCCGTTTTCCGTCATCTGTACTGCTCCATGTTCAATACAGTTTGTGCAAAGTGTACTGATCTGTAGCTTACCGTTTCCGGCACCGGAGCGCATCATGGTGCTTCCTCGACAGGCGGGATGACTTCAATGGACAAGACAACCAACGGCTGGCTCAGCGGTCTCGCGGGCGTGCTGATTTTCAGCGGCTCGCTGCCGGCCACGCGTCTTGCCGTGCAAGGGCTCGACCCAGTGTTTCTGACCGTCGCGCGCGCGACGATCGCGGGTCTCCTCGGCCTGCTACTGTTGCTCGCGTTTCGCGAGACGCGGCCCGTGCGGCGCGACGTGCTGCCGCTCGTCGTGGTCGCGCTCGGCGTCGTGGTCGGTTTTCCGCTCCTGACGGCACTCGCGCTGCGTCACGTGAGCGCCGCGCATGCGGTCGTGTTTATCGGCCTGCTGCCGCTTGCGACCGCGATCTTCGGCGTGCTGCGCGGCGGCGAGCGGCCGCAGACCGCGTTCTGGCTGTTTTCGGCGCTCGGCAGCGGCGCGGTCGTCGCGTTCGCGTTGCGGCACGGCGTCGACGCTTCGCCGCTCGGCGACGCGCTGATGCTCGCTGCCATCGTCGTCTGCGGGCTCGGCTATGCGGAAGGCGCGCGCCTCTCGCGCCATCTCGGCGGCTGGCAGGTGATCTCGTGGGCGCTCGTGCTGTCGCTGCCGCTGATGCTGCCGCTCGCGTGGTGGACGCGGCCCGCCTCGTTCGCGGGCATCGGCGCGGCGGCACTGTGGGGCCTCGCCTACGTGTCGCTCTTCAGCATGCTGATCGGCTTCGTGTTCTGGTATCGAGGGCTCGCGCTCGGCGGCATCGCAGCGGTCGGACAGTTGCAGCTGTTGCAGCCGTTCTTCGGCCTGCTACTCGCGGGACTGCTGCTGCACGAACAGGTGCCGCCGTCGATGATTCTCGTCACCGTCGTCGTGGTCGCCTGCGTGGCCTTCGCGCGGCGTTTCTCGCGCGCGGCGCCGGCGCGGCGCGCCGCCTGACGCGCTGTCTGGCGCACCAGCGCAGCACGATCACGGCCTTTTTCGGGATCGAATCGCGCGGCCCGCGGGTCGATATGTCATCATGCCGACGATAGCTCAACCCCCGCGCCGCGACCGCCGATGCCGACCGCCTTTGCCCAAACCGTCGAAGCCCGTTTTGCCGAACTCACGCCGACTTCGAAACGCGTCGCCAGCTACATGCTCGCGAACCTCGACCGGCTCGGCCTCGAGACCGCTGACCAGATCGCGCAGCAAGCCGGCACGAGCGGCATCTCCGTCGGCCGCTTTCTGCGCAGCATCGGCTACCGCAATCTCGACGACCTCAAGCGCGAGCTGCGCGGCACCACACAGCAACGTCCGTGGCTCATCACCGACCGGCTCGATGCATTCCGCCGCGGCACGCACGAAGCCGCTCACGCGCAAGGCGGCGCGCCCGCCGCCGGCGATGCCAGCGATGCCGGCGCTTCGTCTGCGCGCGACGCGACGCTCGCGCAATCGCTCGAACTCGAAATCGGCGCGATCCAGCATGTGTACGAACTCGCGCGCTCGCCGGTGTTCGCGCGCGTCGCCGAACGCATCGCGCATGCCGAGGCCATTTACATTCTCGGCATCCAGTCGACGCGCGGCATCGGCAATGCGTTCTACAGCTACCTCGAATACATCCGCCCGCGCGTGTTCTATTCCGACGGCATGTCGGGCTCCTACGTCGATTCGCTGAACTCGGAATTCAACGCACCGTATCTGATCGTCACCGACACGCGCGCGTACTCGGCCATCGCGCGCCGCTATTGCGAAGCCGCCTCGCGCCGCGGCCTGCCCTTCGCGCTCGTCACCGACATTTACTGCCCGTGGGCGCGCGATTTCGAGGGCGATCTTCTGCAGGTGAAGACCGACGTCGGCCAGTTCTGGGATTCGCTCGCACCGCTCACGTGCCTGTTCAATCTGCTGATCTCGGCCGTGGTGGAGCGGCTCGGGCCGGCCATCGACGAGCGCGTCGCGCGCAACCGCGAATTGCAGAGCGAATTCGATCAGTTCGATCTTTGAGGCCTCGGCTCTCGTACGCTCCCACGCATAGCGGGGATTTTTGACCCGCTTCAAATCTGCTCGCGCGGCAGGCATAGTCGAAATCTTTGCCGGCAACACGCCAGGAACGCTCATGAGCCCGACCCGATCCACGTCCCCGCCCACTCCTGCCAACCCGGGCTCACCCGGCACGCCACGGATTCGCGACGCCACCGAGGCCGATCTCCCCGCGATCCAGGCCATCTACGCGCACCACGTGCTGACCGGCGTCGCTTCGTTCGAGGAAACGCCGCCGTCGGTCGACGAACTGCGCATGCGGCTCGCGTCGGTGCGCGGTCACGGCCTGCCGTACATGGTCGCGGAACTCGACGACGAGGTGGCCGGCTATTGCTACGCCACGCTGTATCGCCCGCGCGCCGCCTATCGCAACACGATCGAGGACTCGATCTACGTGAGCGACGCCTATCGCGGACGCGGCCTCGGGCGTGTGCTGCTGCAGGCGCTGATCGAACGCTGCGAAAGCGGGCCGTGGCGCCAGATGATCGCGGTAATCGCCGATGGCGGCAGCGGCGGCTCCCTGTCTTTACACAGCCAGCTCGGCTTCGAGTTGACCGGCACGCTGAAGGCGGTCGGCTACAAACACGGCCGCTGGCTCGATACGACGCTGATGCAGCGCACGCTCGGCCGCGGCGCTTCGAGCGCCCCCGACGACGCGATCAGCGGCTGATGCGAGCCTCCGGGGCGAACCCATGAGGCGAGCCGCGCTACCTGGCCCGCGCGCTGGTGGCGCGCGGCGCTGCCGCGTTAAAATCCGGGCATGCCGAACACGCCGCCTTCCGCCCCGCCCGCGCCCGCCGGTTCCAGCCATCCGGCAAGCGCGTCGCCGCGCAACGAATACACCGTCGACGAACTCGCGCGCGTCAGCGACACGACCGTGCGCAACGTGCGCGCCTATCAGGATCGCGGTCTGCTCGCGCCGCCGGAAAAGCGCGGCCGCGTCGGCGTGTACGACGACACGCACGTCTCGCGTCTGAAGCTCATCAACCATCTGCTCGCGCGCGGCTACACGCTTGCGAACATCCAGGACCTCATCAAGGCCGTCGACGAGGGTCACGACCTGCGCTCGATCCTCGGGCTCGAAACCGCCATTGGCGGACGCTGGTCGCGCGAGCGGCCGAAAAAATATTCGCTGATCGAGCTGGTGCAGATGTTCGGCGACAAAGCCTCGCCGAGCGCGCTCGCGAAAGCGGTCGAGCTCGGGCTGCTCGAACGCAATGGCCTGTCTTTCGTCTCGGCCAATCCGACCGCGCTCGCCGCGGGCGCGACGATGGCGAAGGAAGGCATCCCGCTCACCGACCTGCTCGACGCAGTGAGCATCGCGCGGCCGCATTTCAACGCGGTCGCGAAAGCGCTCGTCGATCTGGTCGTGCGTCAGCTCGACCGCTATGAAGCCGATGCGCTGCCGCCGCCCGCCGACGTACCCGCGCTCGTCGACGCGATCTGGCGCTTGCGGCCGCTGGCGAGCGTGCTCGTCGAAAGCGAAATGAACCGCGCGCTCGAAGAAGCTTCCGGCGATTATCTCGGCGACCGCGTCGCCGCAATCATGGAAAAGAAGCTCGGCCACTCCGCGGACGGCGAAACGGCAAAACACGCGGCGCAGAAAAAAAGTAAGACGAAGAAGTAAGCCGGGCACCCACACCGCTTTGCGAAACGGCCTCGCCGGCTTCCAGCATTGGCGAGGCGCAACTCAGTCCCGCCGCAACCGCAATCCAGGCCCGGCACCGGCCAACGCCACCCCACACCGTCACGCGCCTCGCCGCCTACGCCGGGCGCATCTCGCACCGCGCCCCCACCCTAGAGCCCGCCGTCTAACCGGCATCTTGCATCCTTCGTTCTCAGCCTCTATTGTTACATCAATCAATGTAACAGTTAATAGCGTAAAAAGGAGACGGATCGGATGAACGCCCGCACGATGTCCCACGACGACGCGCCGCCCGAACCGCGCGCGCCTCTCGATACAGCGCTGGTCCACACGGACATCGCGATCATCGGCTCCGGCTTCGCGGGCCTCGGCATGGCGATCCGCCTGCGCCAGGCCGGCATCACCGATTTCGTCATCGCCGAGAAGGCCGGCTCGGTCGGCGGCACCTGGCGCGACAACCACTACCCCGGCTGCGCGTGCGACGTCCAATCGCACGTCTATTCGTTTTCGTTCGCGCCGAATCCGCGCTGGAGCCGCATGTTCGCGCGCCAGCCCGAAATTCGCGCGTACCTCGAAGACTGCACGCGGCGCTTCGGCGTCGAGCGTCATCTGCGCTTCGGCCATGAACTCGCGAGCGCGATCTACGACGAAACGCGCCACCGCTGGCAGCTGACTTTCGCAAACGGCCAGCAATGGTCGGCGCGCGTGCTGATCTCGGGCATGGGCGGCCTGTCGCGCGCGGCGCTGCCCGATATTCCCGGCATCGAAAACTTCAAGGGCAAGGCGTTTCATTCGCAGCACTGGGATCACGACTATGCGCTCGAAGGCAAACGCGTCGCCGTGATCGGCACCGGCGCGAGCGCGATCCAGTTCGTGCCGCAAATCCAGCCGCGCGTCGCGCATCTCGATCTGTTCCAGCGCACGCCGCCGTGGATCATGCCGAAGGCCGACCGGCCGGTGAAGCCGCTCGAACAGTGGCTGTTCAAACGTCTGCCGTTCACGCAGAAGATCATGCGCTCGGCGCTGTACTGCATGCTCGAATCGCGCGCGGTCGGCTTCGCGATTCATCCTTCGCTGATGAAGACCGCGCAGAAAGTCGCGGAGCGTCATCTGCGCCGCCAGGTACCCGATGCGCAACTGCGCGCGACGCTCACGCCGAACTACACGATGGGCTGCAAGCGCATCCTGATCTCGAACGACTATTTCCCGGCTGTAGCGCAAGCAAACGTCTCGGTGAAGACCACCGGCATCGCGCACATCGAGGAAGACGCGGTCGTCACGACCGATGGCGTGCGTCATCCGGCCGACTGCCTGATCTTCGGCACCGGCTTCCAGGTCGCCGATCCGTTTCCACCCGGTGTCGTACGCGGTCGCGGCGGCATCGATATCGTCGAGACGTGGCGCGACGGCGCGCATGCGTACCTCGGTACGACCTTGCCTGGCTATCCGAATTTTTTCATGATCGTCGGCCCGAACACCGGTCTCGGCCACAACTCGATGGTGTTCATGATCGAGTCGCAGGTCGAATACGTCCTGCAGGCGCTGCGGACGATGAAGACCGAACAGGCCGCCGCGATCGAAGTGCGTCCGCAGGTCGAGCGCGACTACAACGAGCGCATCCAGCGCAAGCTCGATCACGCGATCTGGTCGACGGGCGGCTGCGAGAGCTGGTATCTCGATCCGAAGACGGGCAAGAACACCACGTTGTGGCCGGGCTTCGCATACAAGTTCCGCCAGGCCACCAGCACGTTCCGCATGAACGATTACTTCGCGCTTGCGCCCGCGCCGCAGGCGGGCATGCAGGCGATCAGGCAGTCGACTCATCCCGCGAGCGCCACAGCGCAGATGCAGCAACCCGCGCCTGCGCACGGCAACGCCGCGGTGACGTCGGCGGAAGCGACCTGAACGGATAACGACGGCAGCGCAGCAATCAGGGAGGACAGGAGCCAATGAAGCACTTCACCGATAAAGTGGCCGCGATCACCGGCGCGGGCTCGGGCATGGGCCGCTCGCTCGCGATCCGGCTCGCGCGCGAGGGTTGTCATCTCGCGCTCGCCGACCGCAATCCGGCCAGCCTCGCCGACACCGCGCAGCTCGCGCAGGCCGCCGCGCCGGCGCCGGTATCGGCATCGGCCGCAAGCTCGGCCGCCAG
>NZ_JAAGPS010000147.1:0-17232 GCF_017105025.1 Paraburkholderia sp. Ac-20336
TGGCGTGGCAGATCGCCAGGCCGCTCGCCCGCGCGCTCGGCGTGCGCAGCGACGCCAGCTTGCTGCAACGAACGCTCGACACCGCCCCGCAGTCGCGGCTCGATCTCGAGGCGCGCCGGCAAAACGTCAGCCACGCGTTTCGTGTCGCGCATGCGGTGCGCGGCCTGCATGTCGGCATCGTCGACGATGTGATGACGAGCGGCGCCACGCTCGAAGCGCTCGCGCATACGCTGAAGGCCGCGGGCGCACGGCGGGTCACGAACTTCGTCGCGCTACGCACCCCCAAAAACTAGTCTCCACGTGGTCCAGTCATGTTCAACGTCGTTCTCGTAGAACCCGAAATTCCGCCGAACACCGGCAATGTGATCCGCCTGTGCGCGAACACCGGTGCGCGGCTGCATCTGATCGAGCCGCTCGGCTTTCCGCTCGACGACGCGAAAATGCGTCGCGCCGGCCTCGACTATCACGAGTACGCGCAAATGCATGTGCATGCCGATTGGGACGCGTTCATCGCAAAAGAAACGCCGGACCTCGCGCGCATGTTCGCGTTCACGACGCGCGGCTCGGGCCGCTTTCACGACCATGCGTTCCGTCCCGGCGACTGGTTCGTGTTCGGCGCGGAAACGCGTGGCCTGCCCGATGCGCTGCTCGAACGCTTTCCGAACGAGCAGCGCGTGCGTCTGCCGATGCGCCCCGGCAACCGCAGCCTGAATCTGTCGAACACGGTTGCGGTCGTCGTATTCGAAGCGTGGCGTCAGGCCGGCTTCGAAGGTGGCGCCTGACGGCGCGCGAGTTCGGCCGCGTAGCGCGCGAACATGGCGTCGTCGAAACAGGCGAACACCACTTCGCCGATGCGCGGCGTGCGCGGCAACATGGCAAGCACGGTCGCGATGGCGATGCGCACAGCCTCGTCGGCGGGAAAGCGATAGATGCCGCAACTGATCGCCGGAAACGCGATGCTCGCGCAATGCGCATCGCGCGCGACTTCGAGCGAGCGCTGATAGCACGAGGCGAGCAGATCGGCTTCGCCATGCGCGCCGCCGCGCCATACCGGACCGACCGCGTGAATCACGTGCTTCGCGGGCAGGTGGTAGCCCGCGGTGAGTTTCGCGTCGCCGGTCGCGCAACCGCCGAGCGTTTCGCACTCGCGCAGCAGGTCCCTGCCGGCCGCGCGATGAATCGCGCCATCCACGCCGCCGCCGCCGAGCAGCGACGTATTCGCGGCATTGACGATTGCATCGACCGCGAGCGTCGTGATGTCGACCACGCGCGCTTCGAGCGAGCAATTTCCGTGACTGAGATTGAAGGTGGGCATGGGAACCTCGCTGATCCGGGCCTTCTTATAACAAGGTGGACAGCGAGGCGGGGCCGCCGTTCAACGGCGATTCGCGAGGCGATTCACGAAGCGGCTCGCGCCAAACGGCCGGCCAATGGGCGGTGGGAGACGGCAAATATGGCGAATACAGCGGACACGGCCGACGCAGCCGACAACCAGGCCGACGGAACCGGCCTGGCTTATCCCGCCTCGCTCATTCGGCCTTCGAATCGCGCCGCAGCAGCGCGCTGACCGCATCGCGCGGCGCCACGCCGTCGAACAGCACCGCGCAAACCGCCTGCGTGATCGGCATCTCGATCGCATGAGCGCGCGCGATCGCGAGCACGGCCTGCGCGCAACGCACGCCCTCGGCCACGTGACCAAGGCCGCCGAGGATGTCGTCGAGCGTACGGCCCGCGGCGAGTTGCATGCCGACCGTGCGGTTACGCGACAGATCGCCGGTGGCGGTCAGAATCAGATCGCCGAGGCCCGTCAAGCCGGTGAACGTTTCCGCGCGTCCGCCAAGCGTCACGCCGAGACGCGACATTTCGGCGAGCCCGCGCGTAATCAGCGCGGCGCGTGCATTGAGACCGAGGCCGAGGCCATCGGCGATACCGGTGGCGATCGCCAGCACGTTTTTCACCGCGCCGCCCACTTCCACGCCGACGACGTCGTCGCCGGTATAGATGCGCATCGCGCCGTGATGGAACGCCGCAACCGTCCGTTCGCGGCACGCCGCCGACGCGCTCGCGACAGTCAGCGCGACCGGCAGGCCCTGGCCGACTTCGCGCGCGAAGCTCGGCCCCGACAACACGCCGTTGCCGGCATGATCCGGCAGCTCGGCCGCGACCACCTGATGCGGCATCAACTGCGAATCGGCTTCGAAACCCTTGCACAGCCACAGGACATGCGCCGGCACCTTGCCCGCATTGCGCATCGCCCGGAAGAGGCCGCGCAGGCCGGCGACCGGCGTCGCGACGACGCACAGCGCGTCTTCGGCGAGCGCATGATCGAGCGCCGCACCGAAGTCCGCTTCATAGCGAAGCGCCGGCGGCAAGGCAACGCCCGCCAGATAGCGGGCGTTTTCGTGCGCAGCGGAAAGCTCGGCAACGAGCGCGGCCTCGCGCGCCCATAGCACCGTGTCGTGCCTTAAGGCGAGATGGCCGGCGAGGGCGGTACCCCATGCGCCGGCGCCGAGAACGGCAACTTTCATAGCCGGCACTGCGTGCGGCGCCTTAATGCGTGACGCCGTTTTGCGCCGCGCCGTCCTGCTGAGCCGCGCTCATCTGCGCGAGACGCTGCTCGTACAGCGCCTGGAAGTTGATCTCGGCGAGGTGGATCGGCGGGAAGCCGGCACGCGTGATCGCGTCGGCGATGTTCGAGCGCAGGTACGGGAACAGGATGGTCGGGCAAGCGATGCCGACGAGCGGATCGATCTGCTCGGCAGGAATGTTGCGAATGTCAAAAATTCCGGCCTGCTTCGCTTCGATCAGGAACGCGACCTTGTCCGCGACCTTGGCCGTGACCGTGCCCGTCACGAGGATTTCGAACACGGATTCGGCGAGGCGCTCGGCCTTCACGTCGACTTCGACTTCGACCGACGGCATTTCCTGCTCGAGGAAGATCGCCGGCGAATTCGGCTGCTCGAGCGACATGTCCTTCAGGTAGATGCGCTGGATGTTGAAGAACGGCTGGTTATTCTCGTCGGACATGATTGAGTGATTCCCTGATAGGTATGCATGGCGGCGACCCATGCTGACATAGGTCGCCAGATTGTTGCGACGGATCGCGCGCCCCGGCGGAGCGCGCATGCGCCGGCTTGTCGAGTCGTCCGCCCGCTCGCGCGACGCGAAAGCCCGCGAACTCAGGCTGCTGACTCAGGTAGCTGACTCAGGTAGCTGACTCAGGCAGCTTCGAGCAGCGGCATCAGACCGCCCGCGCGATCGAGCGCGGAAAGATCATCATAGCCGCCGACATGCGTCTCGCCGATGAACACCTGCGGCACCGTGCGACGACCGGTGCGGGTCATCATCTCATCACGACGGACCGGGTCCTTGTCGATCAGTACTTTCTCGACGTGCTCGACGCCGCGCGACTTTAAAAGACGTTCGGCCATCTGGCAATACGGGCACACCTGGGTGCTGTACATGATCACTTTGTTCACTTGACTGCTCCTTGTTTCACAACCGGCATGCCGGCTTTCTGCCAGGCGTCGACACCGCCTTCGAGAACATGGACTTCGGCGTATCCCGCTTCCTGCACGAGACGCGCGGCCTTGTTCGACTGCTGGCCGGTCTGGCACACCAGCAGCACCGGGTTGTTCTTGTTCTTCGCGAGTTGCGCGACCTTCGACGGCAGCTCCGCGAGTTCGAAATGCCGGGCCGAGGGCAGATGGCCGCGGGCGTAATCGGCGGACGGCCGCAGGTCGATGACCGCCGCGTTGCGCCGGTTGATCAGCTGGGTGGCTTCGGCCGCCGACAGGCCGCCGCGGCCGCGCCGGCTGATGGTCGGCCACAGCAGCAACCCACCGGAAATGAGGACGATCGCGATCAGTACAAGGTTTGTGTAATCAGTGAAGAACTTCACGGAAAATCCGCCGGAAAGAGAGAAATCGGAAAGGGCAATCCAGCCATTATAAAATAACCGTCTGACGCGATGGCGGCACACCTCTGGACGAGCCGCCCGACGCTTTACCGCTTCCTTACTACCGACCGGCAATTCTCATGTACAAACTCGTTCTCATCCGCCACGGCGAATCGACGTGGAACAAGGAAAACCGCTTCACCGGCTGGGTCGACGTCGACCTCACCGAGCAGGGCACCCGGGAAGCGCAGCAGGCTGGCGTGCTGCTCAAGGAGTCGGGCTATACGTTCGACATCGCGTACACCTCGGTGCTGAAGCGCGCGATCCGCACGCTGTGGCACGTGCAGGACCAGATGGACCTGATGTACCTGCCGGTCGTGCATTCGTGGCGTCTGAACGAGCGCCACTACGGCGCGCTGTCGGGTCTGAACAAGGCCGAAACCGCCGCGAAGTTCGGCGACGAGCAGGTGCTTGTGTGGCGCCGCAGCTACGACACGCCGCCGCCCGCGCTCGAACCGACCGACGAGCGCGCGCCGTACGCCGATCCGCGTTACGCCAAGGTGCCGCGCGAACAGTTGCCGCTCACCGAGTGCCTGAAGGACACGGTCGCGCGCGTGCTGCCGCTGTGGAACGAGTCGATCGCGCCGGCCGTCAAGTCGGGCCGCAAGATCCTGATCGCCGCACACGGCAATTCGATCCGCGCGCTCGTCAAATATCTCGACAACATCTCGGACGGCGACATCGTCGGCCTGAACATTCCGAACGGCGTGCCGCTCGTCTATGAGCTCGACGAAAACCTGAAGCCGATCAAGCACTACTATCTCGGCGACCAGGACGCGATCGCGAAGGCGCAAGCCGCGGTCGCGAGCCAGGGCAAGGCGGGCTGATTGCGCGAACCGCATGCGGCCCCCGCGCGGCAGACCATGCGCGGGGCCGCACAGCGCAATCCCGGACGACCGGGAAATACTGTTTTGTGAGTAGTAGCCGGAGTCGCCGGCCGTGCTGGGCGGCTTCGCCAGGCGGTTTCCTTTATCCACCCGGTTGAGCGGCTTCCTGGGCGGACGCGCCGGTGGTCTTTGAGGGTGGCTTGCGGCAGTATGGGCAGCCGGCCGTCGAATGCACCGGCGAAGCATTCACCCTGCGCGCTCCGGATCTCACGAACCCGGGCCGTCCTGTACTGTCGAAGCACGATTATCTGCGCCACGCCCTGAGCAGGCGGGTGTGCAGTTATACTTGTCCGTCCAATCTTTATCGACGCTGCCACGCGCTTCCGACCCGCAACAGACTCTATGCGAAAGAACCTGAAAAATATCGGCCTGATTGCCGCGGGCCTTGCTACCGGTGTCTTTGCCACCCTGCAGTTCTCCGCCTCGGCCGAGCAACCCGCCAGCGCCGTGGTTGCCCCGCTGCCGTTAGACCAGCTCAGGCTCTTCGCTGAAGTGTTCGGGCAGATCAAGCACGAATACGTCGAACCGGTCGACGACAAGAAGCTCCTCACCGCCGCGATCAAGGGCATGGTGTCGAGCCTCGACCCGCACTCGTCGTACCTCGACAAGACCGATTACGAAGAGCTGCAGGAACAGACCAAGGGCCGCTTCGCGGGCCTCGGCATCGAAATTTCGTCGGAAGACGGCCTGATCAAGGTGATTTCGCCCATCGAAGACACGCCCGCGTTCCGCGCCGGCATCCGTCCGGGCGACCTGATCACGCGCATCAACGACAAGCCCGTGCGCGGCATGACGCTCGATCAGGCGGTCAAGCAGATGCGCGGCGATCCGGGCACCAAGGTCACGCTCACGATCTTCCGCAAGACCGACGACCGCACGTTCCCGCTCACGGTCACGCGCGCGATCATCAAGGTGCAGTCGGTGAAGGGCAAGATCGTTGCGCCGGGCTTCGCCTACGTGCGCATCACGAGCTTCCAGGAACGCACCACGCCCGACCTCGCCGCCAAGCTGCAGGACCTCGCGCGCCAGGAGCCGAACCTGAAGGGCCTCGTTCTCGATCTGCGCAATAACGGCGGCGGTCTGCTGCAAAGCGCGGTCGGCGTGGCCGGCGCGTTCCTGCCGCCGAACTCGGTGGTGGTGTCCACCAACGGCCAGATTCCGGATTCGAAGCAGATCTATCGCGACACCTACGATAACTACCGTCTGCAATCGTTCGACAGCGATCCGCTCAAGGACGTGCCGGCCATCTTCAAGACCGTGCCGATGATCGTGCTGACCAACGCCTACTCGGCGTCGGCCTCGGAAATCGTCGCGGGTGCGCTGCAGGATCAGCACCGCGCGCTGATCGTCGGCAAGACCACGTTCGGCAAGGGTTCGGTGCAAACCGTGCGGCCCATGACGGCCGACACCGCGCTGCGCCTGACCACCGCGTACTACTACACGCCGAGCGGCCGCTCGATCCAGAACAAGGGCATTCGCCCCGACATTCCGGTCGACCAGTACGCAGACGGCGATCCGGACGACGCGCTCGTGACCCGCGAAGTCGACTACTCGAATCACCTTGCGAACACGCAGGACCCGAACGAGAAGAAGGAAGCGGAGCAGCGCGAGCAGGAGCGCATGGAACAGCTGCGTCTGCTCGAAGAGCAGAACGACAAGAAGACGCCGGAACAGCGCCAGAAGGATCGCGACCGCAAGCCGGTCGAATTCGGCTCGGCTGACGACTTCATGCTGCAACAGGGGCTCAACAAGCTCGAAGGCAAGCCGGTTCAGGAATCGAAGTCGCTGATGGAGCGCCGTCTCGCGCAGAACAAGCCGGCTACGTCGGCTTCGGCGCCGGTCGCGGTGAAGCCGACCCAGCCGGTGCCGGGTGCCTCGGGACCGGCTCCGGTTCAGGCTCCTGCCTCGGCGCCGGCCACGCAAGGCAAGTAAGCCGTCCGCATGTGTCTTCGCAGCGCCTCGTGCTGCGAAGACACACTGTGAAGCCACACCGCGAAGCCTTCGCAAAAGGCGTCGCTCAACCGGCGATGCGCCAGCCCTTGGGTTACGGCAAGCTGAGCCACGGCAAACCGCTCTCCCCCGCGCGATTAAAATAACAGCCACGAATGCGCGCCGCGGACCACCAGTCCGCCTTTCCTCGCGCGACACAGCGACACACTCACGCGCTCCCGCCATGAATGACGATCAACTCCTTCGCTATTCCCGTCATATTCTCGTCGACGAAATCGGCATCGAAGCGCAGCAGCGTTTTATCGACGCCCACGCGATCGTCGTCGGCGCGGGCGGTCTCGGTTCGCCGGCGGCGCTCTATCTCGCGGCCGCGGGTGTCGGCCGCCTCACGCTCGTCGATGCCGACACGGTCGACCTCACGAATCTGCAGCGGCAGATCCTGCACGTCAGCGCATCGGTGGGGCGCAAGAAGGTGGAGTCCGGGCGCGACATGCTCGCGCAGATCAACCCCGAGGTCGTAGTCAATGCAGTGGCCGAGCGCGTCGACGATGCATGGCTCGCTCGCGAGGTACCGCACGCGAGCGTCGTGCTCGATTGCACCGACAACTTCGCGACGCGTCACGCCATCAACCGCGCGTGCGTCAAGCATCGCGTGCCGCTCGTGTCGGGCGCGGCGCTGCGTTTCGACGGCCAGATCAGCACGTTCGATTTCCGCGACGAAGCATCGCCCTGCTACGCGTGCATCTTTCCCGAAGACCAGCCGTTCGAAGAAGTCGCGTGTTCGACGATGGGCGTGTTCGCGCCAACGGTCGGCATCATCGGTTCGATGCAGGCCGCCGAAGCGCTCAAGGTGATCGGCGCGATCGGCACGCCGCTCGTCGGCCGCCTGACGATGCTCGATTCGCTGCGGATGGAATGGAACACGATGCGCATCGGCCGTCAGCCCGATTGCCCGGTGTGCGGGCAAGCTCATGGGGCTTGATGCATCGCTGCACTGATACCTCTGCACTGATACCTCTGCACGGATACCTCGATACCCGCTCGCGCTAACGGGCGCCGAATAAAAAAACGCAGCACTCAGGCTGCGTTTTTTTATTGAAAGAGGCGTCAACGAAACCTCTCGAACTCAAGCCAGCGCGACCCGCTTGAGCGCCGCCTGCACCTCTTCCGGCTCGAACGACGCCAGCACGTCGGCCACCGGCTTCTCCAACGTCTTCAGATGCGAGCGCAGCACTTCCTGCTTGACCTCGAGCAACTGGCTCGGATGCATCGAAAACTCGGTGAGTCCCATGCCGAGCAACAGCCGCGTCAACGCCGGATCGCCAGCCATCTCGCCGCACACCGAGACCGGCACGCCCGCGCGCTTCGCCTCGCGCAGCGTGAACGCGATCAGATGCAGCACCGCAGGATGCAGCGGGTCGTACAGATGCGCGACGGCGTTGTCCGCGCGATCGATCGCGAGCGTGTACTGGATCAGATCGTTGGTGCCGATCGACAGGAAATCGAGTCGCTTCAGAAACAGCGGCAACGCAATCGCGGCAGCTGGAATCTCGATCATCGCGCCGACCTGCACGTTCGGATCGTAGCCGATGCCCGCGTCGTCGAGCTGACGCTTGGCTTCGCGGATCAGGTCGAGCGTCTGGTCGATTTCCTGCGCATGCGCGAGCATCGGAATCAGAATCTTCACCTTGCCGAACGCCGACGCGCGCAGGATCGCGCGCAACTGCGTGAGAAACATCTGCGGCTCGGACAGGCTCCAGCGAATCGCGCGAAGCCCGAGCGCCGGATTCGCCGCGGTTTCGTAGCCATCGCCGCCGCCCATCGAATCGAGCGGCTTGTCGGCACCGACGTCGATCGTGCGGATCGTGACCGGCAGGCCATTCATCAACTCGACCGCACGGCGATACGCGCAGAACTGCTCCTCTTCTTCGGGCATCCGGTCCTTGTGATTCATGAACAGGAACTCGGTGCGGAACAGCCCCACGCCGGTCGCGCCGGATTCGACGGCCGCGCGCGCATCTTCAGGCAGCTCGATGTTCGCGCACAGTTCGATGCGCGTGCCGCATAACGTTTGCGTCGGCGAAAACTTGAGACGCTGCAGCTTGCGCTGCTCCAGTTCCTTTTCGCTTTGACGGTACGAATACTCTTCGAGCACGATCGGTGCGGGATCGACGATCACGATGCCATGATCGCCGTCGACGATGATCAGGTCGTCCTGGCGAATCAGCGCGCTCGCATGCTGCACGCCGACCGCGGCCGGAATGCCGAGGCTGCGCGCGACGATCGCGGTATGCGAGGTGCGCCCGCCGAGATCGGTGACGAAGCCCTGGAACGTCTGCGTCTTGAACTGCATCATGTCGGCCGGCGCGATGTCGTGCGCGACCACGATCATCTCGTCGCATGCACCGTGCACGCCATCGAGACCGGACGCACCCGCGAGCGCCTTGAGCACGCGCTCGACCACCTGCTCGATGTCGGCCTTGCGCTCGCGCAGGTACTCGTCTTCGATATCGTCGAAATGGCGCGACAGGCGCTCGAGTTGTTCGGTCAGCGCCCACTCCACGTTGTAGCGGCGCGTACGGATCAGGTCGATGGTTTCCTGAACGAGCATGGCGTCGTTCAGGATCATCGTGTGAACGTTGATGAAGGCGCCCATTTCGCTGGGCGCGTCGGCGGCGAGATCGGCACGCAGCGTATCCAGTTCCTCATGAACGCGTTGCTGGGCCGCGCGAAAGCGCTCGACCTCCCCTTCGATCTGGGCAGGTTCGATCAGATAGTGGTCTACGTCGAGTGCAGCCGGGGCGATCAGATAGGCCCGCCCGATGGCGATACCGCGTGACACGGGAATTCCATGCAGCGTGAACGACACGCGCACCTCCTCTAGTTGTGTGATGCCGCGGCAAACCGCTGCAATGCTCTCAGACTGTACTGGGCATTATAAATTCCGCGCCCTGGCGAAGTATGTCGAAGGTGTGTGCGGCGCAGCACGAATTGTCGGCATCGCGGGCGGCGCAGGATGGGTGTGCCCGTATGGCTGTACATCGTGGACGACGCCTCGCGCGCCGCAAATCCGTCTCGCCTTACGCGCCCTTGTCGCGTGATTAACCGTACACGTGCCGCCGATACGCCTCCCGCCGTTGTTACCCGTTGAAATACCAGCGGCAAAAAAAACGCCGCGGACGAGCCGCGGCGCTGTCGTATCAGCCGATCGCTGAATACGCCGGATTATTGGCCCTCGCCGAATTTATCGGCGATCAGTTTCAGCAGCGCGTCCATCGCCTCCTGCTCGTCGGAGCCTTCGGTTTCGATCAGCACCGTGCTGCCGATACCCGCTGCCAGCATCATCACGCCCATGATGCTCTTCGCGTTGATGCGGCGGCCGTTGCGGCTCATCCAGATTTCCGCCTGATAGTTGCCCGCGAGTTGCGTCAACTTGGCCGACGCACGCGCGTGCAGCCCCAGCTTGTTCACGATAGTCGTTTCCTGTTGCAGCATGTGATGGTCCGAAGCGCGCGTAAATGGGATGGTAAAAGTTGAAACGGCAAACCCGTTGCAATGCGTTTGAAGCCGCCGGCGACACGCCCCGCCGCCGACGCTTCGCCTATGTCTACAAGCTCTACAAGCCGGCCGAACCCGCCTTCTGCGCCAGATCGGCGTCGGCGGGCAACGCGGGAATGCAGTCGCCGGGCGCGACGGTCGCCGGCAAGGCCTGCGGGCAATCGCACGGCGCGGCCGGTGCCGTGGAGGCTTCCGGCATAGCGGGCCCGATCGCCTGAATGCCCTTGGTCGCGCCGGCGAGCGCCTTGTCGACGAGCGTGTCGAGCGGCATCGCGCGATAGCAGACCGAGCGCACGAGCATCGGCAGATTGACGCCGCACAATACGCGCACGTCCGGCACCGTGGCAAGCCGGCCCGCGATATTGGCCGGTGTCGCGCCGAACATGTCGGTGAGCACGAGCGCGCCGTTCTCTTCCTTCAGACGCGCGATTTCCGCATTCGCAAACGCCACCACTTGCGCGGGATCGCAATCGGGCGACACGTCGATCACGCCGATGCGCGCCGGCAAGCCGCCGTAGATGTGGGAAATGCAATCGCGCAACGCGGTGGCGAAGGGAGCGTGCGCAATGATCAGAATGCCTGCCATGTCAGCCTTACTGCAAAAAAACGGCCCCGAACCATGGACCGGGACACAGCCCGGTTCGTCAGCGCCCTTGACCGGCCGTGGGTCGCGAGGGCGGAAACGCCTCGTCAGGCGAGCGGTTCGCGGCGCCTCGCATGAGGTGGGCGCCTGCGGGAACCCTGCCCGTTGGTTGTCCGCAATCCGCGCGGGCGGCACCGGTTACGGCCGGCGATCTTGCCGGTGGCTACCGAATGCCTTGCGCGGGCGAGCGGGCATTGTAACAGGCTCATTTTCGCGCCAAAGCGCGAGGCGCGCCCGACGCAACGCCCAATGCCGGACCTGACGCGGATTCGCTACACAGGTTGGGGGCCCGGCCCGGCATTCAAGGCCGTGGCATCAGCCCGCCGCGCGCTCCAGCGCGTCGACGAACATCCCAGCCACGTCGAAGCCGGTCTGGTCCATGATCTCGCGGAAACACGTCGGGCTCGTGACGTTGACTTCGGTGAGCCAGTCGCCGATCGCGTCGAGCCCGACCAGCAGCAAACCGCGCGACGCCAGCACGGGCGCGAGCGTATCGGCAATCGTGCGATCGTGTTCGGTCAAGGGCCGCGCGACGCCGAGGCCGCCCGCCGCGAGATTGCCGCGCACCTCATTGCCCTGAGGAATGCGCGCGAGCGAATATGGCACCGCTGCGCCGCCGATCAGCAGGATGCGCTTGTCGCCGTCCTTGATCTCGGGGATGAACTTTTGCGCCATCACCGAGCGCGCGCCGTCGTGGCTCAGCATTTCGATGATCGAGCCGAGGTTCATGCCGTCCGCCTTCACGCGGAACACGCCCATGCCGCCCATGCCGTCGAGCGGCTTCAGGATCACGTCGCCGTGCTGCTCGTGGAACGCGCGCAGACGCGCGGCGTCGCGCGTGACGAGCGTGGGCGCGACGAACTGCGCGAATTCGCCGATCGCGAGCTTTTCCGAATGATCGCGGATCGCCTGCGGCTTGTTGAAGATGCGCGCACCGTTACGCTCGGCGATTTCGAGCAGCCACGTCGACGTCACGTACTCCATGTCGAACGGCGGGTCCTTGCGCATCACGACCGCGGCGAAGCTTTTCAGCGCGCGCGGCGCGGCAGGGTCGGCGGCGAACCAGACGTCGCGATGCAGATCGGCGGTGTCGCCGACGATCGCAATACGCTCCACGTTCGCCTCGACGTCACCGCCCGTCCACGCCAGATGCTTCGGCTCGCAGGCGTACACCGTGTGACCACGGCGCGCCGCCTCGGCCATCATTGCGTAGGTCGTGTCCTTGTAGATCTTGAACTGGCCCAGCGGATCGGCGATGAAAAGAATGTCCATGAAAGTCCCGGTGCGCCCTGAGTGGCGTGACAGTGTTCGTCAATATAGTCTTTGAAGACGGCAATGGCGGCACGCATGCCGCCATCCCGCCGCGCGAGGTGGCTCAGACCTGGATCGCTTCCGGATCGGTCTTTTCGAGTTCGACCGATGCGGCGAGCAGCCCGAGCCGCGCGACCACGCCGTACATGTAGAAGCGGTTCGGCGGCGCCGCGCCGGGCTTCGCGTGCGCGTCGGGCAGCGCCGTATGCTCGAAGCCGAGCGGCACGAAGTGCATGCCGGGCGCGTTCAGGTTCTGATCGCGCTCGCGGCTGCCGTGCACGCGATAGAAGCCGCCCACCACGTAGCGGTCGATCATGTAGACGACCGGCTCGGCCACTTCCTCGCCGATGCGCTCGAACGTGTACACGCCTTCCTGCACGATCACGTCATGCACTTCGAGGCCGTCTTTGGTGGCTGCCATGCGCACGCGTTCGCGCTTCGTGAGCGCGGCCACTTCCGAGGCGTCGTGCACGGTCATCACGCCCATGCCGTAAGTGCCCGCATCGGACTTGATGACGACGTACGGCTTCTCGGAGATGCCGTACTCGCGGTACTTGCGGGCGACCTTCTTGAGCACGCCGTCGATCGCATCGGCCAGCGCTTCCTCGCCGGTGCGCTCCTGGAAATCGACGCCTTCGACGCGCGCGAAGTACGGGTTGATCATCCACGGATCGATCTCGACCATCTTCGCGAACTTCTTCGCGACGTCGTCGTAGCAGGAGAAATGCGTCGACTTGCGGCGCACCGCCCAGCCCGCATGCAGCGGCGGCAGCAGATACTGCTCGTGCAGATTTTCGAGCACGGGCGGAATGCCGCCCGACAGGTCGTTGTTGAGCAGGATCGAGCACGGGTCGAAGTTCTTCAGGCCGAGGCGCCGCGGCGAACGCTCGAGCGGTTCGAGCACGAGCTTCTGCCCGTCCGACAAGGCGATCGTGACCGGGCCGTTGATGGTTTCGTCGAGCGTGCCGAAGCGCACGTTCAACCCGGCCTGGCGCATGATCGACGCGAGCCGGGCGACGTTTTCGAGGTAGAACGCGTTGCGCGTGTGGCGCTCGGGAATCACGAGCAGGTTCTTCGCGTCCGGGCAGATCTTTTCGATCGAGGCCATTGCGGCCTGCACCGCGAGCGGCAGCACTTCCTGCGGCAGATTGTTGAATGCGCCGGGGAACAGATTGGTGTCGACCGGCGCGAGCTTGAAGCCCGCGTTACGCAGATCGACGGAACAGTAGAACGGCGGCGTGTGCTCCTGCCATTCGAGCCGGAACCAGCGTTCGATAGCGGGCGTGGCGTCGAGGATCTTCCGCTCGAGGTCGAGCAGCGGGCCGTTTAACGCCGTAACTAGGTGCGGAACCATTGATCACTCGCAAACTGGAGAAAAAAGATTGTAGAGCAAATACTTTGTCTATTTGGGGACGGTTTCTCCATTCGCAAGCAAACTCGAATGTATTCTCCCTATCACGATAATAGGCCCGGTAAATGGCCGTTTCCAGACGCGCCTATCCGCGGATTTGCCGCAGTGTTTTTTGCCGCAGTTTTTCACCGCGTTTTTTCACCGCGTTTTTTCATCGGGATTTTTTCAAGCGGCTTTTTCATCCGGCTGTTTCATCTGGTTTTTTCAGCGATAGCCGGCCGGCTCGTCATTATCTCCCACCGATCCGCCAGCCATTTTGCGGACTTTGTGAGGCGGCTTCCCTGCTGTTTTCCGCCGGAGCTATTTCCGTCGTCTTCGAGACGGTTCCTTCGACGCGCCCATTCGCGCAAGACCCTCAACCATTCCGCCGGAAATCCGGCAAAAAAAAGCCCGCCATGAAAGCGGGCAAAATCGCCGTGCTGGATGCCTGATCCGTCACCGCACTCCATGCTCCGGCGAGCCCGCAAGCGCGGGCTCGCGCGAAGGCACTGCGAGCAGCGGCGTTATTCGACGTGTTCGCCGTGCAGGCTCACGTCGAGGCCCTCGCGCTCCTGCTCTTCGGTCACGCGGATGCCCATCACCATGTCGATCACCTTCAGCAGGATGAAGCTCACCACGCCGCTGTAGATCAGCGTCGTCAGCACGCCCTTCGCCTGCAGGATCACGCTGCCGTCCGCGCCGCCGATGTCCTTGACCGCGAATACGCCGGTCAGCAGCGCACCGACGATACCGCCGATGCCGTGCACGCCGAACGCGTCGAGCGAATCGTCGTAACCGAGCTTGTGCTTGAGCCACGTCGCCGACCAGAAGCAGACCACGCCGGCAACGATGCCGATCACGAGCGCGCCGAGCGTGCCGACGAAGCCCGAAGCCGGCGTAATCGCGACCAGACCCGCGACCGCGCCCGACACGATGCCGAGCACCGACGGCTTACCCTTGGCCGCCCATTCGGCGAACATCCACGCGAGCGCGGCCGCCGCCGTCGCCACTTGCGTCGCGAACATCGCGAAGCCGGCACGGCCGTCCGCCGCGACAGCCGAACCCGCGTTGAAGCCGAACCAGCCGACCCACAGCATCGCGGCACCGATCAGCGTGAGCGTCAGGTTGTGCGGCGCCATCGCTTCGCGGCCGTAGCCGACGCGCTTGCCGAGCACCAGACAGCAAACGAGGCCCGCGATACCGGCATTGATGTGCACCACCGTGCCCCCCGCGAAGTCGAGGATGCCCGCGCTGGCGAGCCAGCCGGTCGGCTCCCACACCATGTGCGCGATCGGCGCGTAGACGATGATCGACCACAGCGACATGAACACGAGCATCGCCGAGAACTTCATGCGGTCGGCGAACGCGCCGGTAATCAGCGCCGGCGTGATGATCGCGAAGGTCATCTGATAGACGAAGTAGACCGTCTCGGGAATCGTCGGCGCGAGGTGGCTCACGGTCAGCGTCGTGGCCTTGTCGCCCTTGATGTAGGTCATGCCGGCCATGAACACGCGCGAGAAGCCGCCGATGAACGAGCCGCCCGGCGTGAACGCGAGGCTGTAGCCCACCACGGTCCAGATGATCGTCACGAGACAGGTAATCGCGAAGCTTTGCATCAGCGTCGCAAGCACGTTCTTCTTGCGGACCATGCCGCCGTAGAACAGCGCGAGACCGGGGATCGTCATGAACAGCACGAGCGCGGTCGAGGTCAGCATCCAGGCGGTGTCGCCGGAATTGATCTTCGACGAATCGACCGAGAACGGCGCGGTCGGCGCAGCCGGCGCGGCTGCGGCTGCCGAGGTGTCGGCGGACGCCGGTGCGCTTGCGGCCGGGGCGGCGGGTGCCGACGCCGCGGCCGCAGCGGGTGCGGCCGACGTATCTGCCGCCGGCGCGCTCGCGGCCGCAGCGGACGCGGGCGCGGACGCATCGTCCGCGAGGGCGGCGCCGATACCGCCCGCGAGCAGCGAGCCGGCCATCAACAGGGACATCAATAGTTTGCGCATCTTCGTTTTCCTCTTGTCGCTTATCTGTGCTGTGTCGCTTGGGTCTTTACAGCGCGTCGGCCCCGGTTTCGCCGGTGCGGATGCGGATCACCTGCTCGATCGGCGTGACGAAAATCTTGCCGTCGCCGATCTTGCCGGTGCGCGCGGCGCGTTCGAGCGCCTCGATCGCCTGATCGACGATGTCGTCCGACACGGCCGCCTCGATCTTCACCTTCGGCAGAAAGTCGACGACATACTCAGCCCCCCGATACAGCTCCGTATGGCCCTTCTGCCGCCCGAAGCCTTTGACTTCCGTGACCGTGATGCCCGACACGCCGATCGCCGACAAGGCTTCGCGCGCTTCATCGAGCTTGAACGGCTTGATGATTGCGGTAATGAGCTTCATGAAATTCCTCGCTAGTGTGTTGCTGATCGCGTTGCCAACCGTTGCGTACCCGTAACCGTGGTCTCCGGCGCCGCCGGTGGAGAAGCTCCGGCGGTGCGCGCGGGGCAGTAACAGCAACTCGCGTGCCATGTTGTGTCAGACTTCGCCTCGCGCGCATGGCGCAAGGCGCCCGGACGGCCTTGTCCGAACGGCCAGGCGCACGGCGCGCGGGTGGCGCGGCGTAGGGATCGTTGCTAGAGTGTTCGAAGGTTCTGAACGCGACGGCACGCACCAAAGGCGCTCATGCGGCCGCGGCAACGCGGGCGGCACGCACCACGATCGCCCATTCGCCGTGGCGGGGCACAGACGTCATGAAACATGCACATTTTTTGTGCACCAAGGGGAACACCATGAAACAACCGAACGACGTTTTCAACGACTTCCAGGCACGCGTGAGCGATCTGTTCAAGAACTCGCCGGCCAGGGATGTCGAGCGCAACGTCAAGGCCATGCTGTCGCAAGGCTTCTCGAAGCTCGATCTCGTCACGCGCGAGGAATTCGATACGCAAACCCAGGTGCTCGTGCGCACCCGTGCGCGTCTCGAAGAGCTGGAGCGCCGCGTCGCCGAGCTCGAACAGAAGCTGCCGCTCACTCAAACGCCGTAACCCTCGCGCGCGGCATTCGCGCCGCGCCATGCTGCACATCACAGGCAAGCGGGCCGTGACGTCATCAGCGCTTTAGGAGACTCGCGCGTGCCAACGGCGCGCGGTCCGACGGGAGAAAACATGTCGCTTGCCGTGGTGCGCAGTCGCGCGCCGGCCTCTGGCCGCGCGCCGGAAGTCACCGTCGAGGTTCACCTCGCCAACGGATTACCTTCGTTCGCCATCGTCGGTCTTCCCGATCTCGAAGTGCGCGAAAGCCGCGAGCGGGTGCGCGCGGCGCTGCAGAACTGCGGCTTCGACTTCCCCGTGAGACGCATCACCGTCAATCTCGCGCCGGCCGATCTGCCGAAAGAATCGGGCCGCTTCGATCTGCCGATCGCGCTCGGCATCCTCGCCGCGAGCGGACAGATTCCCGCCGAATCGCTGCGCCACCGTGAATTCGCCGGCGAGCTGTCGCTGACCGGCGCGCTGCGGCCGATGCGCGGCGCGTTCGCGATGGCATGCGG
>NZ_JAAGPS010000148.1:0-234 GCF_017105025.1 Paraburkholderia sp. Ac-20336
TAAAAAAAAAAAACCCCCCCCCCCCCCCCCCCCTCCCCCCCCCCCCCCCCCCCCCCCCCACCTCTCCCCCCACCTCCACACCCACCCCCCTTTCCTCTCCCCCCCCACGCTCCATCCTCCGCCCCTCCACACCCTTCCCCCCCACCTCCACCTCTCCCTCCCTCAGTTCCTCCTCACCCCATTCCACCGCCACCCCATCGCCCTCCCCCTCGACCTCCCCACTCCCTCTTTCCT
>NZ_JAAGPS010000149.1:0-16930 GCF_017105025.1 Paraburkholderia sp. Ac-20336
CCGGCGCACGCGTCGAACCGGCGCTGAAGCCGAAGCCGGCCAGCGCCTCCGCGCGCCCGGCCACAGCGGCTCCCGCGCTTGCCGCGAGCACCGCGACGGCGGCCTCGGACGCCGACTGGGAAACGTTCTAGACCTCTCATGATGACGCGCGCACCGCAACGCCCCGCACGGGCGGTCCCCGACCGGATCGAGCCGGCGAGACCCGCCGAAACGGGGCGTGACTTCGAATTCACGTCGGCCGACTTCGCCCGCATCCGCGATCTGATTCATCGCTCGGCGGGCATTTCGCTGTCGGATCACAAGCGCGACATGGCGTACAGCCGCCTTGCGCGCCGCTTGCGCGCGCGCGGCCTCGAAACGTTCCGGCAGTATCTCGATCTGCTCGAAGCGGAAAACGACCCGGCCGAGTGGGAAGCGTTCACCAACGCGCTGACCACCAACCTCACCGCGTTCTTTCGCGAAGCGCATCACTTTCCGATCCTCGCCGACTTCGTGCCGCGCCGCGCGCAGCCGGTTTCCGTGTGGTGCTCGGCCGCCTCGACGGGCGAAGAGCCCTACTCGATCGCGATGACGCTGATCGAAGCGCTCGGCGAGAGCGGCGCGCGGCAGGCGTCGGTGCTCGCGACCGACATCGACACCCAGGTGCTCGCGAAGGCCGAGGCCGGCGTCTATCCGTTCGACCAGGTCAAGAACCTCTCGCCCGAGCGGCTGAAGCGCTTCTTCCTGAAGGGCACGGGCGCGCATGCGGGAATGGTCAAGGTGCGGCCCGAAGTGCGCGCGCTCGTGCGCTTCGAGCAGTTGAACCTGACCGATCGCGACTACCCGTTGCGCACGCAGTTCGACGCGATCTTCTGCCGCAACGTGATGATCTATTTCGACAAGCCGACGCAGGCCCAGGTGCTCACGCGCTTCGAGCCGCTGATGAAGCCGGGCGGCCTGCTGTTCGCCGGTCATTCGGAGAACTTCACGTACGTGACGCAGGCGTTCCGGCTGCGCGGACAGACCGTCTATGAACTGACGCGCGACGCAGGCGGCGAACGCCCGCCCGCGCGCACCGCGGCGCATCACACGACGAGCGGGGTGACAGCATGAGCAGCGCGTTGCCGATCGCATCCAATCTCTACTACGACAACCACTTCAAGCGCCCCGGCGTGAAGCTGTTGCCCAACGAGTTCTACACGACACACGAGGACATGGTGCTCGTGACCGTGCTCGGCTCGTGCGTCGCGGCCTGCATTCAGGACCGTACCGCCGGTATCGGCGGCATGAATCACTTCATGCTGCCCGACGACGGCGCCGACGTCGCGCAGGCCGCGTCGGACTCGATGCGCTACGGCGCCTACGCGATGGAAGTGCTGATCAACGAACTGATCAAGGCCGGCGGGCGGCGCGAGCGTTTCGAGGCGAAGGTGTTCGGCGGCGGCGCGGTGCTCGCCGGCATGACGACGATGAACATCGGCGATCGCAACTCCGAATTCGTGCGCCGCTATCTCGCTACCGAAAAAATCCGCATCGTCGCCGAGGACCTGCAGGGCTCGCATCCGCGCAAGGTCGCGTTCATGCCGCGCACGGGCCAGGTGATGGTGAAGAAACTGCGCGTGCAGCAGGAAGCGGGCGTGGCCGAGCGCGAACAGGCGCTCGTGCGGCAAAGCGCCGAAGCGCGCGCCGAGCGGCTTGCGGCGGCGCGCAGGCGGGTCGAGCTGTTCGCTTCGCCGGCCGCCGCGCGGCCGAGAATCGAACTGTTCGGCGCGAGCCCGCGCCCGACTTATTCCAACAACGCCAGAACCACAGAGGAGGCGTGAGCGCTGTGCAAAAGATCAAGGTACTGTGCGTCGACGATTCGGCGCTGATCCGCAGTCTGATGACCGAGATCATCAACGGCCAGCCGGACATGACGGTGGTGGCGACGGCGCCCGACCCGCTCGTCGCGCGCGAACTCATCAAGCAGCACAACCCCGACGTGTTGACGCTCGACGTCGAAATGCCGCGCATGGACGGCCTCGACTTCCTCGAAAAGCTGATGCGGCTGCGGCCGATGCCGGTCGTGATGGTGTCGTCGCTGACCGAGCGCGGCAACGAAATCACGCTGCGCGCGCTCGAACTGGGCGCGGTCGATTTCGTGACCAAGCCGAAGGTGGGCATTCGCGACGGCATGCTCGACTACGCGGAAAAGCTCGCCGACAAGGTGCGCGCGGCCGCCCGCGCGCGCGTGCGCCAGGCCGCGCCCGTGCAGCATGCGGCCGCGCACGCCGCGCATGCGCCGGCCGGCAACACGCCGCTCTTCAACAACCCGTTGCTGAGTACCGAGAAGCTCATCATCGTTGGCGCGTCGACGGGCGGCACCGAGGCGATCCGCGAAGTGCTCGTGCCGCTGCCGCCCGACGCGCCCGCGGTGCTGATCGCGCAGCATATGCCGCCGGGCTTCACGAAATCTTTCGCGCAACGCCTCAATGGTTTGTGCCGGATTACCGTTAAAGAAGCGGAGCACGGCGAGCGCGTGCTGCCGGGGCATGCGTATATCGCGCCCGGCCACGCGCATCTGCTGCTCGCGAGGAGCGGCGCGAACTATATCGCGCACCTGTCCGACGACCCGCCGGTGAACCGGCATCGTCCGTCGGTCGACGTGCTGTTCAGATCGGCCGCGCAGCATGCGGGCAAGAACGCGGTCGGCGTGATTCTGACCGGCATGGGGCGCGACGGCGCGGCCGGTCTGCTGGAGATGAAAAGGGCCGGTGCCTATACGCTGGCGCAGGACGAAGCGAGCTGCATCGTGTTCGGCATGCCGCGCGAGGCGATCGCGCTCGGCGCCGCCGATGAAATCGCCGCGCTGCCGGAAATGAGCCGGCGCGTGATGGCGCGTTTGTCGTCGATGGGCGAACGCGTTCAGCGGGTATGATGCGCCCGCGTAGATTGAGGCGGCCACTCGCCGCATCATGAATCAAGAAAGGGAATGGAAATGGATAAGGGAATGAAGATTCTGGTGGTTGACGATTTTCCGACGATGCGCCGGATCGTCCGCAATCTGCTCAAGGAGCTCGGCTACGCGAACGTCGACGAGGCGGAAGACGGCCAGGCCGGTCTCGCGCGTCTGCGCGGCGGCAGCTACGACTTCGTGATCTCCGACTGGAACATGCCGAACCTCGACGGTCTCGCGATGCTCAAGGAAATCCGCGCCGACGCCAATCTCTCGCATCTGCCGGTGCTGATGGTGACGGCCGAGTCGAAGAAGGAAAACATCATCGCCGCGGCCCAGGCCGGCGCGAGCGGTTACGTCGTCAAGCCGTTCACGGCCGCGACGCTCGACGAGAAGCTCAACAAGATTCTCGAGAAGATGGCGAAAGCCGGGAGCTGACGTGACTGCGCCGACCCAAACGCCTGGCGCCGACGCGGCCCAAGAGAGCGGCGACTTCGCATCGGACCGCATCCTCGCGCGCATCGGCCAGCTGACGCGCACGCTGCGCGATTCGATGCGCGAACTCGGGCTCGACAAGCACGTCGAGCGCGCGGCCGAAGCCGTGCCCGATGCGCGCGACCGCCTGAAGTACATCGCCAACATGACCGAGCAGGCCGCCGAGCGCGTGCTGTCGGCGATCGACATCGCGAAGCCGGTGCAGGAGCAATTGCGCGAGGACGCGGGCGAACTCGACGCGCGCTGGGAGCAGTGGTACGCGGCGCCGATCGAGCGCGAGGAAGTGCGCGCGCTCATGAACGACACGCGCACGTTCCTGCGCGGCGTGCCCGAGGCGACCAGCGCGACCAATGCGCAGTTGATGGAGATCATGCTCGCGCAGGACTTCCAGGACCTGACCGGCCAGGTGATCAAGAAGATCACCGAGGTCGTGTATCTGATCGAGCAGCAGCTGCTCGGCGTGCTCGTCGAGAACATCGCGCTCGAGCGGCGCGAGCAGTTCGCGGCGAACGCGGCGGCGCTCGCGGCCGAGGTGTCGCCGACCGGCAGCCCCGAGCATCTGCTGAACGGTCCGCAGATCAATCCGGAAAGCAAAACCGACGTGGTGCAGGATCAATCGCAGGTCGACGATCTGCTCGCGAGCCTCGGCTTCTGAGGCGCGCGCGCGTTGGCGAGCCCGCCCGTTGCAGACGGTTTCCTGTCTGTAATGGACGGTAAGGCCTACGCGCGTTCGCGCCCTCTGCAGGCCGGCATCAGGCGCAGGCATACTACGAGGTCGAAGCGCGGCACGGCGTTCCGGCAGCGTCGGGCGGTCACCCGATGAGGTAGACTCCCCAAGGTTGCGAGCGGGGCTGTGCCGTATCATCTGCCTACCTGCGGCCGGTTCGCGCGACGCGTGCGCCGCGCTCGCAGTCCAGGAGGAGCATCGTTATGCGCAGTCGTGTATGTCGCGCCGTGCAAGCCGTGGCGCTGGTTTTACCGTGTTCTCTCGCGGCCTTGATGGCCGCGCCGTCCGCTCATGCGGCTCTCGGCGCCGCGCCGCTGACGGCGCCCGCGGACGCCTCGGTTTCTTCCCGCGTGGTACAGCCCGCCAGCGGCGCGGCACAGAGCGTGATGCGCTCGGCATCGAGTGCGGCGTCCGCCGCGTCTTCTACCGCTTCTTCCTATACCGTGCGTGAGACTACGTTCGGCAACGGCACCGTGGTCCGCGAATATCTCGCCGCCGACGGCTCCGTGTTCGGCATCGCGTGGCGTGGCCCGCAAATGCCCGATCTCAATGATCTGCTCGGTAGTTATTTCCCGCAGTACGTGGCGGGCGTGAAGGCCGCGCGCGCGGCGCGCGGCAATGCGCGCGGTCCGGTCAGCGTCGAGCAGAGCGGACTCGTGGTGCAGTCGGCCGGCCACATGGGCGCGTTCAGCGGCGTCGCGTGGCTGCCGTCCGCGCTGCCCGCCGGTGTCAGCGGCTCCGATATCCAGTAATGAGGACGACGATGCGAACCATGCACACGATCGCCAAAGTCAAAGGCTGGAAGCAGGCCATGCTGGCCGTATTCGCTGTCGTGCTCGCGGCCACGCTCGCCGCATGCGGCGGCGGTGGCGACAACAACTCCAGTTCCAGCAACAACGGCTCGAGCACGCTGAACGGCGGCTCGCTGCCGGCCAGCCCGACCCAGCAGCCGATCGCCTCGAGCGCCGCGAACACGGTGCCGATCACGGTCGGCGCCGGGGTGAGCGGCGTGCCGAATATTCCGGCCGTCAGCGTGACGATCTGCGTGCCGGGCACGAGCAACTGCCAGACGATCAACAACATCCAGCTCGACACCGGCTCGTTCGGGCTGCGCGTGGTGAGCTCGGTGCTCAATCAGTCGCTGCTCACCGCGTTGCCGACGAGCGCGTCGGCGAGCGACGGCGCGCCGCTCGCCGAATGCGCGACGTTCGCCGACGGCTACACGTGGGGCTCCGTGCGTACCGCGATCGTCAAGGTGGGCGGCGAGACGACGAGCGCGAGCGGCATCCCGCTGCAGATCATCGGCGACATGAACGCGAGCACGATACCCGCGCGCGGCTGCGGCAGCGGCCCGGCCGAGAACACGGCCAGCGAGCTCGGCGCGAACGGCATTCTCGGCGTGGGCACCGCGCCCATCGATTGCGGCGCCACCTGCGCGAATGCCGCCACCGCGGCGACCTACAGCAACTACTTCGCCTGCCCGAGCGGCGCGTCCTGCATACGCGCGGCGGTGCAGACCACGCAGCAGGTCGCCAATCCGGTGGCGAATTTCCTCGCCGACAACAACGGCGTGATCGTGCAGATGCCGCCGCTGCCCGACGCCGGCGCGCCATCGGCGAACGGTACGCTCGTGTTCGGCATCGGCACGCAGTCGAACAACGCGCTCGCCGCCGCGCAGACCTTCACGACCGACCCGTACGGCGACCTGAACAGCAGCGTGTACAACGGCACGACGGTGCAGGCGTTCCTCGATTCCGGCTCGAACGGCTACTTCTTCGCCGATAGTTCGCTCGCGCTGTGCGGCAGCAACTTCCCGGGCTTCTACTGCCCGTCGTCGGCGCAAACCCGCTCGGTCAAGCTGGTCGGCCTGAACAACGCCTCGACAACGGCCAGCATCGGCATCGTGAGCGCGGCGACGCTGTTCGGCAACGCCGCCAACTATGCGTTCAACGACCTCGCCGGCCAGATCGGCGGCAATAGCAGCTTCGACCTTGGTCTGCCGTTCTTCTATGGCCGCTACGTGTACTACGGCATCGACAAGACCGCGAACGGCGGGGCCGCGCCTTTCGTCGCCTTCTGAGCGTTCCGAGCGCCCAGCCGGACGTCGGGCCGGCTGAATCCCGGGCCGGGGCACCCCGGCCCGAAGTCCGGCAGGCTGCGCGAGATCGCGTGGCCTGACGGGCCATCCGTCGAAATACCCCGGTTTCTCCGCCCTTATCCGCCGATCGGCGCTTGCGTCGAGCGGGAATAATCGCTCTCACTGGAAAGAGGCGCCGTGCCTCGGCCGACTGGAGAGCTTCGTGGCAGAGGATAGCGACCTCGAAAAAACCGAATCCGCCACTCCCCGGCGCCTGCAGAAGGCGCGCGAGGAAGGGCAGGTCGCGCGTTCGCGGGAGCTGTCGACGTTCGCTTTGCTGGCGGCGGGGTTCTACGGCGTGTGGGGTCTGTCCGGCCAGATCGGCGATCACCTCGAGGCGATGCTGCGAGCCTCGTTCGCGTTCAATCACGCGAGCACCTTCGACACCAACCGCATGCTGAGCGGCGCCGGCTCGGCCGCGCGCGAAGGGCTCTATGCGCTGCTGCCGATTCTCGGCCTGACCGGCGCGGCCGCGCTGCTCGCGCCGATGGCGCTCGGCGGCTGGCAGCTCTCGGCGAAAGGGCTCGAACCGAAGTTCAGCCGGCTCAATCCGGTCGAGGGCCTGGGCCGCATCTTTTCGATCAACGGACCGATCCAGCTCGGCATGTCGATCGCGAAAACGCTCGTGGTCGGGCTGATCGGCGGCACGGCGATCTGGAACCGTCGCGAAGCATTCCTCGCGCTCGCGACGCAGCCGCTCCATCTCGCGCTCGCCAACTCCGTGCATCTGATCGCCGTGTGCTGCGGCATGACGGTGGCGGGCATGTTCGCGGTGGCCGCGCTCGACGTGCCGTACCAGCTCTGGCAGTTCCACAAGAAGCTGCGCATGACCAAGGAAGAGGTGAAGCGCGAGCATCGCGAAAGCGAAGGCGATCCGCACATCAAGGGCAAGATTCGCCAGCAGCAGCGCGCGATCGCGCGGCGCCGGATGATGGCGCAGGTGCCGAAGGCCGACGTCGTCGTGACGAACCCGACGCACTTCGCGGTCGCGCTGCAATACACCGACGGCGAGATGCGCGCGCCGAAGGTGGTCGCGAAGGGCGTGAACCTCGTGGCCGCGCGGATTCGCGAACTCGCCGCCGAACACAACGTGCCGCTGCTCGAAGCGCCGCCGCTCGCGCGGGCGCTCTATCACAACGTCGAGCTGAATCGCGAGATTCCGGGGCCGCTCTATGGCGCGGTCGCCGAGGTGCTCGCGTGGGTCTATCAGCTGCGGCGCTTCCGGACCGAAGGCGGCGCCGTGCCGGTCGCGCCGACCGAACTCGACGTACCTGCCGAACTCGACAAGGGTGGCATATCGGACGACGACGCGGCCGAAGACGCAGACGACGCGGCCGAGGAAGCCGCCGACACGCTCGACCCCACCGGCGACGACACGAATAACGCCAACAAGGGAGCCTCCGCATGAACGCTCGCGCCGGTTTCCTCGGCCGACGGCCGGATGCCTTGAGCAGCACCAATCTGCGCGCCCTCGCCGGGCCGGTGCTGATCTGCATGATCCTCGGCATGATGATTCTGCCGTTGCCGCCGTTCCTGCTGGACCTGCTGTTCACCTTCAACATCGCGCTCTCGGTGATGGTGCTGCTCGTCAGCATGTACACGATGAAGCCGCTCGACTTCGCCGCATTCCCGAGCGTGCTGCTGTTCTCGACGCTGCTGCGGCTCTCGCTGAACGTCGCCTCGACGCGGATCGTGCTGCTCGAAGGCCACACCGGCCCCGATGCGGCCGGCCAGGTGATCGAGTCGTTCGGCCACTTCCTCGTGGGCGGCAACTTCGCGGTCGGGATCGTCGTGTTCGTGATCCTGATGGTCATCAACTTCATGGTCATCACGAAGGGCGCGGGGCGGATCGCCGAAGTGTCCGCGCGCTTCACGCTCGACGCGATGCCGGGCAAGCAGATGGCGATCGACGCCGACCTCAACGCAGGGCTCATCAACGAGGAACAGGCGAGGAAGCGCCGCGCCGAAGTCGCCCAGGAAGCCGAGTTCTACGGCTCGATGGACGGCGCGAGCAAGTTCGTGCGCGGCGATGCGATCGCCGGCCTGCTCATCATGGTCATCAACATCATCGGCGGGCTGATCGTCGGGATGGTCCAGCACGACATGAGCTTTGCGGCGGCGGGCAAGAACTACACGCTGCTGACGATCGGCGACGGCCTCGTTGCGCAGATTCCGTCGCTCGTCATTTCGACGGCGGCCGGCGTGATCGTCTCGCGCGTCGCGACCAACGAGGACATCGGCACGCAGCTCACGGGGCAACTGTTCACGAATCCGCGCGTGCTGATGATTACGGGCTGCATTCTCGTGCTGATGGGCCTGATTCCGGGCATGCCGCACTTCGCGTTCCTGATTCTCGGCGGCGCGCTGATCCAGCTCGGCCGCACGATGAAAAAGCGCGCCGCGGAGCGCAAGAGCAGCACCGCGCTCGCCGAGGTCGCGCCGGCCGCGCTCGCGCCGGTCGAGAACACCGAGGCCAGCTGGGACGACGTGACGATGATCGACACGCTCGGCCTCGAAGTCGGCTACCGGCTGATTCCGCTCGTCGACAAGAATTCGGATGGCGAACTGCTCAAGCGCATCAAGAGCATCCGCAAGAAGTTCGCGCAGGAAATCGGCTTTTTGCCGCCCGTCATTCATATTCGCGACAACCTCGAATTGCGGCCGAACGGCTATCGCATTGCGCTGAAGGGTGTCGAGATCGGCGCGGGCGAAGCGTATCCGGGCCAGTGGCTCGCGATCAATCCAGGCCAGGTGTCGGCCGCGCTGCCCGGCACGCCGACCCAGGACCCGGCGTTCGGCCTGCCCGCGATCTGGATCGACACGAACCTGCGCGAACAGGCGCAGGTGTACGGCTACACGGTCGTCGATTCGAGCACGGTGGTGGCGACGCACCTCAATCACCTCGTCGTCACGCATGCGTCGGAACTGCTCGGCCGCCGCGAAGTGCAGGCGCTGATCGAGCGGATGCAGAAGGACACGCCCTCGCTCGTCGACGATCTCGTGCCGAAGGCGCTGCCGCTCAATACGCTGCAAAAGGTGCTGCAGAATCTGCTCGAAGAGGGCGTGCCGATCCGCGACATGCGCACGATTCTCGAAGCGCTCGCCGAACACGCGGCGAAGATCACCGATGCACACGAACTGACCGCCGCGGTACGCCTCGCGCTGGGCCGCGCGATCACGCAGCAGTGGTTCCCCGGTACCGGCGACATGCAGGTGATGGGGCTCGACGCGAACCTCGAACGCGTGCTGTCGCAGGCGCTCTCGACCGGACCGAACCCGGGGCTCGAACCGGGCCTCGCGCATACGCTGCTCGCCGAGACGCAGAAGGCGATGACGCGTCAGCAGAATCTCGGTCTCGCGCCGGTGCTGCTCGTGCAGCACGCGTTGCGGCCGATGCTCGCGCGCTTCCTGCGCCGCAGCCTGCCGCAACTGAAGGTGCTGTCGTATGCGGAAGTGCCCGACACGAGGCACGTCAAGGTGGTGAATCTGATCGGCGCGCAGGGCTGAGCGGCTTGGCGTGCGGGCGTGTGCATTGACGGCGGAAACCGGCGCTTCGAGGCGCCGGTTTTTGTTTGGGGCCGTGGTTTTGCGGCCTGGCGCGCGGCTTCGCGGGTGTCGCCACCTCGGCCGCGACCTGCTCGCGCGACATGTCCGGCATGTGTCCATCGCACGAATAGCCCGCTTTTCACGGTCTTTATCCATCGATCGTCGCTCGACAGCTTTCGCAATAATTGATCTCAATGGGAAGGGTATATCGCCGGTCCGCTAGTCCGTTCACCTCATCGGGGGTCCAGCTTGAACATTCGTAAATTTGTCGGTGCTACCAGTCGCGATGCGCTGCGGCTCGTTCGCGAAGCACTTGGCCCCGACGCGGTCGTGCTGTCGAATCGCACGATGGACGACGGCAGCGTCGAAATCGTCGCGCTCGCCGATAGCGATCTCGCTGCGATCACACCGAAAGCGCGCGAAGGCGCGGCGACCGGGCTGGCTGTGCCGATGGGGGCGGGCATGGGCTCGCAAGTCGCACCGCGCGCGCTGCCGGCGGTACCGATGGCAGCGGCGAATCCGTACGCGAGCGGTATGCCCGACGTGTTTTCGTCGGTGTTCGGCGCGAGCCCGGAAGCGGGCGAGGGGGCGATGCCGGTGAGCAGTGCGTTCGCGAATGACGCGCAGCATGGCGCGGCGATTGCCACTGTGCCGAAAGCCATGCCCGGTGCGAATCCGGCGCTTCATTCGACGGCGCTTTCCGCGGGCAACGCGATGCCCGCTTCAGCCACCGCATTGCCGGGCAAAGCCGCGCCAAGTGCGGCCGGCAACGCGACCGACATCGCAACGGCCGGCGCCGCGCTCGCGGCGAGCCAGCCCGTGTCCATCGCAGCGGCGGCACCCGCCATGCCCTCCGGTTCCAGCGCTCGCGCAGCCGCCACACGTCTGTCCGAAGACATTCGCGCGGATCTGCTCAAGGCCGCCGGCGTGCCGGTGCCACCCGTCGCGGCCTCTACCGAATTAATCGCGCCGCGCACGATGGCCGAATCGAATCCGTGGCTCATCGATCACGCACGCCGCATCGCCGCCGAGCAGCAGCAACAGGGCGGCGAATACAGCGCGCGTCCCGCCGCGATGACACCCGCCGTCGCGACGTCCAAGGGGCTCGGCAGCACCGTCGAGGTGAACCGTGCCACGACTCGATCGACCGAACCCGCAGCCAAACCGGCGGCCGCCGAGCCGTCTTTCATCGACACGCCCGAGTGGGCTCGCGAAGCTGCGCAGGCTGCCGCGCGCCGCACCGCGCAGAAGCTCGCGCCCATGCCGCCCGCCGCCGACGAAACCCGCACGCCCGCCGCGGTCGCCGAAGCGATCAAGGCGCGCATGGAGCAGGTCGTCAAGGACACCGTCATGAACGAGCTGTCGTCGATGCGCGGCATGATGGAAGAGCACTTCGCGGGCCTCTTGTGGGGCGATCGCCAGCGCCGCAATCCGGCGCGCGCCGCGCTCACCAAGCATCTGTTCGCGGCGGGTTTTTCCGCGCAGCTCGTACAGATGATGGTCGACAACCTGCCCGACGACATCGAGACGATGGACGGCGGCATGGACTGGGTTCGCTCGGTGCTCGAATCGAATCTGCCCGTGATGGAAAACGAAGACGCGCTGATGGAGCGCGGCGGCGTGTTCGCACTGATGGGCCCGACCGGCGTCGGCAAGACGACGACCACGGCCAAGCTCGCCGCGCGCTGCGTGATGCGCTTCGGCGCGAGCAAGGTCGCGCTGCTCACGACCGACAGCTACCGGATCGGCGGCCACGAACAACTGCGCATCTTCGGCAAGATTCTCGGCGTCTCGGTGCATGCGGTGAAGGACAGCGCCGACCTGCAACTCGCGCTCTCCGAGCTGCGCAACAAGCACATCGTGCTGATCGACACGATCGGCATGAGCCAGCGCGACCGCCTCGTGTCCGACCAGATCGCGATGCTGTGCCGCGCCGGTCAGCCGGTGCAGCGCCTTCTGCTGCTCAACGCGACGAGCCACGGCGACACGCTGAACGAAGTCGTGCAGGCGTATCAGCGCGCGCCGGACCAGCAGCCGCTCGCCGGTTGCATTCTCACCAAGCTCGACGAAGCGACCAACCTCGGCGGCGTACTCGACACGGTGATTCGCTACAAGCTGCCCGTGCATTACGTCTCGACCGGACAGAAAGTGCCGGAGAACCTGTACGTCGCGACGAAGAAATTCCTCATCAAGAGCACGTTCTGCATTCCGCGCGACAACTCGCCGTTCGTGCCGCAGGACGACGACATTCCCGCGTTGCTGTCTTCGCTGTCCGCGCGCTCGACGGCCGAGCTGCACGAGGTTCGCTTTGGATAAGCTCGTCTCGGATCAGGCGGAAGGCTTGCGGCGGCTGCTTGCGCGCGGCGGTGCGCGCGTGATTGCGGTGACGGGTGCGTCGGCCGGCGCGGGCAGCACCACGGTGGTCGTCAACCTCGCCGCCGCGCTCGCGCAGCAGGGCAAGGACGTGCTCGTGATCGACGAATGCGTCGGCGAGCAATCGGTGAGCGCGATGCTCGGCGGCTTGCGCGGCGCGGGCAATTTCGCGGCGGTGATGCGCGGCGAGATGGCGGTGGATTGCGCCGCCGCGCGCCATGCGCTCGGCTTTTCGGTGCTGGCCGCCTCGCGCAACAACCGCGAGGGGCACGCGGAGACCGACTTCAGCGTGTTGCTCGACGGTTCCGCCGACATCGTGCTGATCGACGCGCAACTCGACGACGCAGGGCATCTCTCGCCGTTCGCGAAGCAGGCGCACGACGTGATGATCGTCACGCGCGTGTCGGCCCAGGCGATCACCGACGCGTATGCGTGCATGAAGCGTCTGCACTACGCGCACGCGTTCGCACAGTTTCGCCTGCTGGCGAATCATGTGCAAAGCGCAAACGACGCGCATGCCACGTTCGCGAATTTTGCCGGCGTGGCCGGGCGCTATCTGACGGTGTCGCTCGAAGACGCCGGCTGCATTGCGGCCGACGCTCGCATGGCGCGGGCGCTGGCGTTGTCGCGCTGTGTCGTCGACGCGTTCCCGTCGGCGCCGGCCGCGCGCGACTTCCGCCAGCTCGCCGCCGAATTGCAGTACTGGCCGATGCGGCCAGCGATGTCGTCGCAAACGCCCCGGCGGGCGTCCGCGACCGTTACAGCGGCGCACCACGCCGACCAACCGTCCGCGCAGCACGCTTAAGCGGCGTGCACGAGGAGAAGGGGAGCACGATGTACAACGCTCAGGGAAAGATTTCCCAGGCCGAAGTTCTGACGAAGTACGCACCGCTGGTGCGTCGGCTCGGCTTGCAGCTGGTCGCGAAAATGCCGGCGAGCGTCGATCTCGACGACCTGATCCAGGCCGGCATGATCGGCTTGCTGGATGCCGCCGGGCGCTACAAGGAAGACCAGGGCGCGCAGTTCGAGACCTACGCCAGCCAGCGGATTCGCGGCGCGATGCTCGACGAGCTGCGCAGCAACGACTGGCTGCCGCGCAGCCTGCGACGCACGTCGCGCGAAGTGGAAACGGCGGTGCACAAGGTGGAGCAGAACCTCGGCCGCTCGGCGAGCGAAACGGAGGTCGCCGAGCACCTGCAGATGCCGCTCGACGAGTATCAGTCGATGCTGCAGGACCTGCACGGCAGCCAGCTCATCTACTACGAAGACTTCGACCGTTCCGCCGACGACGAGCCGTTTCTGGACCGCTACTGCGTCGATCATTCGGACCCGCTCTCGGCCTTGCTCGACGACAGCCTGCGCGCGGCGCTCGTCGAGGCGATCGACCGCTTGCCGGAGCGCGAGAAGCTGCTGATGTCGCTGTACTACGAGCGCGGCATGAACCTGCGCGAAATCGGCGCGGTGATGGAAGTTAGCGAATCGCGCGTGTGCCAACTGCATAGCCAGGCCGTGGCGCGCCTGCGCGCGCGGCTGCGCGAAATGGCCTGGGCGAACGCCGAGACGAACTGAAGCGCCGGTTTGAAGACCGGCTGGCGGCCCGCCCGCCCCTGTTCAACCGAGGCAGCGCCAACAGGCTCGCTGCACGACGTGCGCAGCTTGCCGCACAGTGTTTCTCACGCGCCGGCCATTTCATGTTCGGCGGCGAGCGCCAGAAATGCCGAGCGCGACATGCCGCGCGCCTGCGCATACGCGTCGATCTCCTGCACCAGGACCTCGGGCAGCGAGATGTTGATGCGCACCGCTTTTCTCAACGCCGGAATGTTGCGCGTTGTCACGAACCCCCACACAAAACCCGCGAACTCCGGATTGCGCCGATGCGCGCTGAGCGTGAGCGGCTCGGGCAGCGGCAACCCTTCGTCGAGCAGGGTTTCGAGGTGGGATTCGATCGCTTCCCTGGCATTCGCATAGGCGTCCTCGAGCGTATCGCCCGCGGAGTGGCAGCCCGGAATGTCGGGCACCACCACGCCGAACGCGTGCGTGCCGTCTCCGGGCTCGACTGCGATTGGAAAGATCAGATGCTTCATTTCAGCCCCGCCTGTTTCAGAATGCTGTTCAGTGTGCCGGGCGGAAGATCCTTTTTCGGATGCGGGACGGTCACGAGACCGGACTTTTCCGCGTGCCGAAAATGATGGTGGCTGCCCGTTATCCGGACGAGTTGCCAGCCATGGGCTTGGATCAATTTGACGACCTCGGCGCTCTTCATACTGCAGTCCTCTCATCATACACATCATTACACAACCTCGATAGTGGCAAAATCTCGCGTGTGAGTGCGCCGTAACGGTGAGCCGGGCGACGCATACGAAAACGCGAGCGGGACTGCCATTTCAACGTGATGTGGCGCTGCGCGCCAGCTAGCCGAATGGCTAACGTTGCGAGAAAGAGGGAGATGTGGTGAGGGAAGGGCGGCGTTGCCGGATCGGCATCGCGAAGAACAGGCGCAAGCAGTACGCCCACCTGCCGAGGCGCGTTCCCGATCGTATCCAACAGGTCGTCCGCGAGGCTTTCAAGCGGGCCCGCACTGAGACCGACCGCGCGAAGCAGTCGCTGGATTTCGAGTCTTTGGCCGAAATGGCGCCAAAAACGAGCCGGGTTCGAGCCGGCCGAATCTATTTCGAGTCGGCAGGCTCGTTCTGACTATTTTTCGAGCTCACGCGTCAGGTTTTTCCTGGGAAGAAGTGTCGCGCGTGTACGAGCGGATCAAAGTCCCGAATAAGCCGGCACCCGCCCATCCGGGCCATACAGATTGACCTTGGGCGGCACGTTGACCTGTAGCGCCTTCAGCGCACGCTGGTTGTAATCCATGCGCACGCGGATCAGCTCGCCGTTGTTGGTATTGACGCGCCGCGCTCGCTCGGCCGCTTTTTGCAGCAGCTTCCACTGCATCGCGAGCCGCGTGTCGGTGCTCGCCGCGAGTTCCATGCCGGACCAGCCGGCCGGCAAGCCGAGCTCGGCCAGTTGCGCGTCGCGCGCGGCTTCGAGCCGCGCGAGCACGCCAACCAATTCGGTTTTCTTCTCGACGATCGCGGGCAGTTGCTCGTCCAGCGGCGACACGGCGGTCAGCGCCTTCGTTTCGAGCGTGAGGATCGAGGCGAACGCCTCGACGGTCGAATGTTCTTCGATCAGGATGGCAACCAGGGCGTCTTTCATGTCAACGACTCGCTATGCGCGGCGGCGCGCGGGGTGCGCGCGCCGAGTTTGTCGAACGCCGCCCGGCATGTCGTCGCACTGCGAGGTGCCGATCAGTTGCCGGTCGACGAGGTTTTGTTCTGCAACAGGTCGCGCGCCGTCTGCAGCACGCCGTCGGCGATCTTGCCGGAGTCGATCTGCAGCGTGCCGTCCTTGATGGCCTGTTTGATCGACTCGACATGCGCCATGTCGATGTCGGCCGAACCGCTCGCCGCGAGGCTGCGCAGATGCTGCGACAGGCCCGACAGGCTCACGTTCGCGTCGCCGGCGCCGCTGTTCGAGCTCGGCGCGCCCGTGCTCGCGCCCTGCGTGGCGCCCGTTGCCGGCGCGGTGTCGCCCTGTTGCGAACGGGATACGGCGTCTTTCAACGTCGGCAGATTCGATGAGGTGGTGGAATCGACTTTCACGATGGGCTTCCTGAACGATTTGATTCTGATAACGGCAAGCGCCGCTCAAAACTTTAGCGCAATCGCTCCACGCCCGGCCCGGCTTTGCCTGGCCATCCGACCCTTTCCACATCGTTTCCACCCGCGCCGCGACACGCTCCCCGCGCACATGCGCCACTGTCGTTCCGGCCGCGAGCCCGTTCGCGCGAGGCAGGGCAGCGAACCTGCTCACATCTGGATCTCGACCGTTCCGCCATCCTTGACGATGCCGGAGATGATCTGCCCGTTCGCGGTCTTGACCCGCACCTGCTGGCCCGGCGACGCGTTGCTCATCGCGCTGCCCTCGGCCGAAATCGAGAAGCCGTCGCCGGCGGCCACGACCCGCACGGTTTGGCCGATCGCCACCGCCGACGCGCTCTTCAGCATGTCGCGGCGCAATGGCATGCCGCTCGCGATCCGCACGAGCGAGACCGAGCCGACCGCCTGCGACGGATCGGTGACGATCGCCTGCGGCAGGCCGGTCAGATCGCCGTCGCGCGCGACGAGGTCGGCGGCCGTCAGCACTTCGCCCGGCGCCATCGCGCGCGAGGCGAGGTAGTAGGTCGCGTGCAGCGCGATGCGCGCCTGCAGGTAGAGGGTCCACGGCTTCTCGCCCGCGCAGCGCACGCCGACCGTCATGCGGCCCCACAGGCGCGCGCCGCTCGGCAGGAACGGTTCGAGCGAGGTGCAGGCGGCCAGCCCGCGCGGAAACGCGGGCGCGACCGTGATGTCGACCTTGCCGGGCAATCCCGCGGACTGCTGCTGCAGGAACGCGAGCGCGGCGGCGTGGATCGCTTCCGGGTCCTGCTGACCGGGCAGCGGTGCGGCTTGCGCAGGCGTTGCGATGGCCGCGGCGGCGGCCATCTGCTGGTTTCTCAGTGTCAGGGCCGTCACCGGCTGACGTGCCGCGGCCACCTGCGTTCGCGCGGGCGTTGCGGCAACTGCAACCGTAGCCACCGCGCCTGCCTGCGGTTGCACCGAGGCGATAGGCTTGCCGTTCGCGCCGAATTCGGGCGGTTCGCCGCGCGCCGCGAGACTATCGAAACCGCCTTGCGGCACATTGGCGG
>NZ_JAAGPS010000150.1:0-234 GCF_017105025.1 Paraburkholderia sp. Ac-20336
TAAAAAAAAAAAAAAAGAAAAATGAGTTGGTTTACGGGGTAGTTAAGTACAAGAAAATTATCTAGTTATACTTTAGTTCAATTGGCTCCAACTAGTGTGTTATTGAGACTGTGCGTTGTGTGCGATGTGTCGTCATTTATTACTGACTCATCTGTTAGGACTATGCTTATATGCAACAGTGGTCATGCTTCTTGCGTCGTATTCGATCATACGTGATGTGTACGTTAGTACGGA
>NZ_JAAGPS010000151.1:0-16870 GCF_017105025.1 Paraburkholderia sp. Ac-20336
TCGCGGCCGCGGACCCCGCCGGGGTTTCCGCGACCGCCGGCCACCGCGCGCCGGTCACGCAGGACGCGTGGCTGGACGTATTCCGCAAGGACATGCAGAGCGTCTTGCTTGCCGAACTGGATGTCCGTTTTCAACCGGTCGAAGGGCTGCTCGCGGCCCTTCGCGCCTGCTAACTGGGACCCCATGTCCAGATATCGTATCGATCTCGTCGTGTTTCTCGCGGGTCTCGCCGCTGTGTGCTGGATCGCAGCCGGCTATGCCGTCACCAACCCGCTCGCGTTCGCCGTCACGCTGCTGATCGGCATGTTCTACGTGCTGGGCGCGCTCGAATTGCGCCGCTATAGCCAGGCCACCGGCACGTTGACGCGCGCGGTCTCCGCACTGTCCGGTCCGCCGCCGGGGCTGTCGGCGTTTCTCGACACGCTGCATCCGGGGTTGCGCAATGCCGTGCGTCTGCGTGTCGAGGGCGAGCGCGTGGCGCTGCCGGGTCCCGCGTTGGCGCCTTATCTGGTCGGCCTGCTGGTTCTGCTCGGCATGCTCGGCACGCTGCTCGGCATGGTGATGACGCTGCGCGGCACCGGCCTCGCGCTCGAAAGCGCCAGCGATCTGCAGGCGATCCGCGCCTCGCTGGCGGCGCCGGTCAAGGGGCTCGGCTTCGCGTTCGGCACCTCGATCGCGGGTGTTTCGACGTCCGCGATGCTTGGGCTCCTGTCGGCGCTGTGCCGCCGCGAACGGCTCGATGCCGCGCAACAGCTCGACCTGAAGATCGCGACGACGCTGCGCGTCTATTCGCGCAGTCATCAGCGCGAGGAAAGCTTCCGGCTGCTGCAGCGCCAGTCCGACGTGATGCCGCAACTGGTCGAACGTTTGCAGACGATGATGAGCGCGATCGAGCAGCAGAGCGTCGCGTCGAACGAACGGCAGATCGCGGGCCTCGACGCGTTTTACGGCCGCACCGAGGCCGCGTACCAGCGCCTCGCCGGCGTCATCGAACAGTCGCTGAAGGACAGCGTAGCCGGCAGCGCGCGTGCGGCCGGCGAGGCGTTGCAGCCGGTCGTCGCCGCGACGATGGCCGGTCTCGCGCGCGAGACCACGGCGTTGCACGACTCCGTGACGCAGGCGGTGCACAGGCAGCTCGACGGCATGTCGGACGGCTTCGCGGCGACCAGCGCGAACGTCGCGCGGATCTGGAACGACGCGCTCGCCGGACATCGCGAGGCGAGCGAGGCGCTCGCCGGACAGCAGCGCGCGTCGCTCGCGCGTGTCGCCGAAACCTTCGAGCAACGCTCGGCGGCCTTGCTCGACGGCGTGTCCGCGCGGCTCGAAGCGAGCGCGAGCGGCATGTCGCAGGCGTGGGATGCGGCGCTCTCGCGTCAGCACAGCGCGGGCGAACAGCTTGCGGCGAACAACGAGCAGGCGCTGGCGCAGGCCGCGGCGACGTTCGAGCGGCATGGCGCGTCGTTGCTGCAAGCGGTCGGCCAGTCGCATGCGGACTTGCAGACGCAACTCGCGGCACGCGACGAACAGCGCCTGAGCGCGTGGACCGAGTCGCTTGGGGCGATGAACGCGAAGCTGAGCGAGCAATGGCAGCAGACCGGTGAGCAAACCGCGAGCCGTCAGCGGGAGATTTGCGAAACGCTGGCGCAAACCGCGCGCGATATTTCGGCTCAAACGCAGACTCATGCACGGGAGACAATCGGCGAAATCGACCGCCTCGTACAGGCAGCGGCCGATGCACCGAAGGCCGCGCTGGCGATGCAAACCGAACTGGCCGCGCGCGATGAGCAGCGTTTGACTACGTGGACTGAAACGCTTGGCGCGATGGCTGCGAATCTGAGCGAGCAATGGCAGCAGACCGGTGAGCAAACCGCGAGCCGTCAGCAGGAAATCTGCGAAACGCTGGCACAGACCGCGCGTGATATTTCGGTGCAAGCGCAAGCGCATGCAACGGAAACGATTGGCGAAATCGACCGCATCGTACAGGCAGCGGCCGAAGCCCCGAAGGCCGCGCTGGCAATGCAGACCGAACTGGCCGCGCGCGACGAACAACGCCTGACCACGTGGACCGCAACGCTCGGCGCGATGGCTACAAAGCTGAGCGAGCAATGGCAGCAGACCGGCGAGCAAGCCGCAAGCCGTCAGCAGGAGATTTGCGAAACGCTGGCTCAAACCGCGCGTGATATTTCGGCGCAAACACAGACTCATGCACGCGAAACAATCGGCGAAATCGACCGCCTCGTACAGGCAGCGGCCGAAGCACCGAAGGCTGCGCTGGCGATGCAAACCGAACTCGCCGCACGCGACGAGCAACGCCTGACCACATGGACCGAAACGCTCGGCGCAATGGCTGCGAATCTGAGCGAGCAATGGCAGCAAACCGGCGCGCAAACCGCAAGCCGCCAGCAGGAAATCTGCGAAGCGCTCGCTCAAACCGCGCGCGACATCTCGGCGCAAACACAGACCCACGCACGCGAAACGATCGCCGAAATCGAACGGCTCGTGCAGGCGGCATCGGAAGCGCCGAAGGCCGCCGCCGAGGTCGTCGCCGAACTGCGCCAGAAGCTCTCCGACAGCATGGTCCGCGATACCGCGATGCTGCAGGAACGCAGCCGTCTGCTCGAAACGCTGGAGACGCTGCTCGATGCGGTCAACCACGCGTCCACCGAACAGCGCACGGCCGTCGATGCGCTCGTTTCCACCTCGGCGGATTTGCTGGAGCGCGTCGGCAGCCGCTTCACCGATCACCTCGAACACGAGACCGGCAAGCTCGGCGCGGTCGCCGCGCAAGTCACCGGCAGCGCGGTCGAAGTGGCGAGCCTCGGCGAAGCATTCGGCGCGGCCGTGCAGGTCTTCGGCGAATCGAACGACAAGCTCGTCGCGCATCTCGAACGCATCGAAGCGGCGCTCGGCAGATCGCTCACGCGCAGCGACGAGCAACTGGCCTATTACGTTGCCCAGGCGCGTGAAGTGGTCGACCTGAGCGTGATGTCGCAGAAGCAGATCGTCGAGGATCTGCAACGGCTTGCCGTGCAGCGCGCAACCGCCGGAGCCGACGCGGTATGAGCGAGGACATCGACGGCGGCGTGGAAACGGCCGCGCCGATCTGGGCCGCTTTCGGCGATCTGATGTCGGTGCTGCTCGGCGCGTTCGTGCTGATTCTGGTGGGCGTGATCGGCGTGCAGCTCGAACTGTCGAGCAAGCTCGAACAGGAGGTCAAGCAGCGCCAGGCCGAAACGCAGCGCCGCAAGACGCTCGAACAGGCGCTCGCCGGGCCGCTCGCGGCGGGTCGAGTGACGCTCGTCAACGGGCGCATCGGCATTAGCGGCAACGTGCTGTTCGCCTTGAACTCGGATCAGTTGCAGCCCGAGGGCCGCGCGTTGCTGAAGAGCCTCGCCGGACCGCTTGGCGCCTATCTGCGTGCGAGCGACCAGATTCTGATGGTGAGCGGCTTTACCGACGACCAGCGTTTGCGCGAAGGCAACCGGCGTTTCGCCGATAACTGGGAGCTGTCGGCGCAGCGCGCGCTGACCGTGACGCGCGCGCTGATCGACGACGGCGTGCCGGCGGCGTCGCTGTTCGCGGCCGCGTTCGGTTCGGGCCAGCCGGTGAGTTCGAATGCCGACGAGCAGGGCCGCGCGAAAAACCGTCGCGTCGAAATCGCGCCGGTGCCGCGGCCGTCCGCCGCGGCCGCCACGGAGAAGTCCGGTGCTTGACGACGAGCGCGGCGAGTATGGCGAGAGTAGCGAGCAGGGCAATCGGGACGGGAGCGCGGCGAGCCTGACGCATGCCGTGCAGGACGATGCGCGCCATCCGGTTCGCGCCACGCTCGACGCATGGCGCGCGCGCGGCGCGGATCGCCTCGACCCGGTGCGCTTTCATTTCATCGAGGCACTGGCGCGGCGCGTGCTGCATCACCACGGCGAGGCGCGGCGCGTGCTCGACGAGAGACTGGCGGGATTGCTCGATGCCTATGCGGCCGTCGTGGCCGAGGCCGATAGCGCGTCCGAACCTTCTGCGGCGGCAGGCGAGTCCAATGACGACGCGACACTCGCGAGCCTCGTCGAACGCATGGCTCATCGCGCGCGTCCTCATGGCGAGGCCAGCGCCGCCGCTTATCCCGAACTGCCCGCGCTCGATTACTTCAGGGACGTCTGGTCCAGAGTCCGCACCGAGAAGCAGGTGCGTCAGTCGCTCGCGAAGGTGCCGGGCAATGCGGGGCCGCTCAATTCGAGCAGCCTCGTGCATCGCGCGTTGTCGTTGATGCGTGAGTTGTCGCCGGAATATCTGAAGCAGTTTCTGTCGTACGTCGATACGCTGGCGTGGCTCGAACAGATGAACGGCTGCGCGCCCGCCGCTAAGGAAACGCCGCGCGCGGCCAGCGCGGGCAAGGGCACGCGCGGCAAGGCGCGCTGAATTCCGCCGGCGTTCATGCCGGCGTTCATGCCGAGGCTCGCACTACGCCGAAGCGTTCAGTCGAAATCGAACATATCGAAAATCGAACGCTTCTTCCGGTAGCCACGATAGTCCGCGCGGCGCTCGTCGTGGCCGCGCTGGCGCTCTCCTTCATACCTGCGCTCTGCGTGCCGCGCATCGTCGCGTGTGGGGCCCGCGTCGCCTATGTCCTGCGCAATCAGCTTGTCGAGTTCGCCGCGATCGAGCCATACGCCGCGGCAGTTCGGGCAGTAGTCGATCTCGATCGAGCGGCGCTCGGTCATCAGCAGATCGGTCGTCGTGCAGACAGGGCATTTCATGATGAAGCTCCTTGTGTTCGCGGGCATCGAACGGGCCGATGCCCTTTTTCAAACAACCTTCAAATTTTCAAACCGCATTTCAGGCATGCGGGACCTGAGGTGCGCCGCCGAGGCACGCAATCGATGCTCGCAATCGCGCTGTCGAGCCGCAGTGACGGCGACCATCACCGCACGACGTTTTCCACCCGCTTCGCCGGCTTCGCTTTCGCGCGCCTCGCGAGCATGTTCATCATCTCGACGAATGCGGAGAACGCCATCGCCGCGTAGATGTAAGCCTTCGGCACGTGCGAGCCGAAACCTTCGGCGATCAGCGTCATGCCGATCACGAGCAGGAAGCTCAGCGCCAGCATCACGATGGTCGGATTGCGCTCGATGAAGCGTGCGAGCGGCTGCGCGGCGAACAGCATCGCCATGACCGAGACGATCACCGCGACGAACATGATCGGCATGTGCTCGGTCATGCCGACCGCGGTGATGATGCTATCGACCGAAAACACGAGGTCGAGCACGATGATCTGGCCGATCGCGGCCGCCACGCCCAACTGCACGGTCGAGCTTGCCTTGGCGGCGACGTCGTCCGCGTGGGTCACGTGATGGCGGATTTCGCTCGTCGCCTTCCACACGAGGAACAGGCCGCCGCCGAGCAGGATCAGATCGCGCCACGAAAACCCATGGCCGAACAGCGTGAACACGGCTTCGGTCAACTGCGCGATCCACGCGACCGTGCCGAGCAGGGTCAGCCGCATTACCAGCGCGAGCATGAGGCCGAGGCGCTGCGTGCGCGCGCGTTGCGCGGCCGGCAACTTGTTGCTGAGGATCGAGATGAAGATCAGGTTGTCGATGCCGAGCACGATCTCCATCACGATCAGCGTGAGGAGCGCGGCCCAGGTGGCGGGATCGGCGGCGAGGGCGAGCAGGGTATCCATGAGATGGTTCGTCAAAGGCGATGCGCCGGTGGTGGCGGAACCGTCATGATCGGGATTTTCATGGTTCGAATAAACCAGTGATAAGCTGAGCAATACATCGGTTTTTTCGAAGTATCAAACGAGCATGCTCAACTACCGTCATCTGTACTATTTCTGGATCGTCGTGAAGGAAGGCGGTTTCGCGCGCGCCGCCGAACGGCTCGACATGGCCGTGCAGACGATCAGCGCACAGGTGCGCGAGCTCGAAAAAGCGCTCGGGCGTCAGCTGCTGAAGCCGGCCGGGCGCGGCGTCGCGATGACCGAAGCCGGCGAGCAGGCGTTCAATCGCGCCGAGCAGATCTTCCAGCTCGGCGAGGCCTTGCTCGACGAAATGCGCGAGGCGACCGGCGCAGGCGCGGTGCGCTTCGCGGTCGGGTTGTCGGACGGCATGTCGAAGCTCGCGGCGCATGCGCTGCTCGCGCCGGTGCTGGCCACGCCGTCGCTGCGGCTGCTGTGCCACGAGGGCGAGCCCGCGCAGCTATTGTCGGAGCTGGCGTTGCATCGGCTCGATCTCGTACTTGCCTGTCAGCCGGCGCCGCATGGCGCGGATCTGCGCGTCGTGAGCCAGCGTGTCGCCGGTTCGCCGGTGGATTGGTACGGCCCCGCGCAGATCGTGCGCAAGCCGGTTCGCGCGAGTTTTCCGCACTGTCTCGCGGAGGTGCCCGTGCTGCTGCCGACCCGTCACGGCGCCTTGCGCGCGCGGCTCGACCGCTGGTTCGAGGCGCAGGGCGTTCGTCCGCGCATCGTCGGCGAATTCGAGGACAGCGCGCTGATGGCGGTGTTCGCGGCGCGCGGGCTCGGCGTGTTTCCGCTCGCGGAGCCAGGCGCCGACGATCTGTCGTTGCTGCCGGGATTGCGCCGGCTCGGCCGCGCGGACGGCGTGCTCGAAGAGATTCACGCGATCCGTTCGCGGCGAGGCCAGCACCATGCGCTGGCCTCGCAGGTGATCGCGGCGGCGCAGCCGTGAGAGCGATGTGTTTTCAGCACCCTCGGCACCTGCGCCGCTTTCACGACGCGCTGCCCGTCATCAGAACGCGTGGCGCATGCCGACCGTGACCGCCACCTGCGTATTCGTCGACGACGGCGACAGCGTGTTGATCATCGCGTGCGACAGCACCGACCCAGCTGGCGCGCCGTGCGCGTTCTGGTACACGCTTTCGAGGTAGAAGTCCGTGCGCTTGCTGAGCGCGTAGTCGGTCTGCAGCATCGCGGTGTTCCAGGCCGGCGACGAGCCGTTGTACGCGCCGTGCGTGTAGGTGTAGGCGCCCGATACGCTCCATGCCGGCGTCAGTTCGTACTTCACGTTCGCCTCGTAGTTGTCGAGGCGCAGCGAACCGCCGAGCGTGCCGGCCGGGTCGCCGCTCGCGCCGAGATAGTCGCCCGTGCCGAACGAGAACACGCCCGCGACGTCGTCGATCTGCGTGTGGCTCCACAGCAGGCCCACCGTGGCCGGACCGAACGTGTAGTTGCCGCCGAGCGACCAGATGCGCTGACGCCGCGCGATGAAGTTCGCGCTCGCGTCGCTGGCCGTCACGGCGCCCGTGCCGTTGCCCGCGTTGTTCAACTGCAGATAGCCGGCCGCGAGATTGAGCGGGCCTTGCGCATACGACAGACCGAAGCCGTACGAGCGGTTGTTCGCGAAGTCGCCGGCCTTGTTGCTGAACGAGTACATCGTTTCGAACGTGACGCCGTGATAGACCGGGCTCGCGTACTTGACCGAGTTGTTGATGACGACCGAGTTCGCGGCGAGATTGTCGTTCTCGAACGGATGCGCGGCGAGGCTGCCGCCCCAGGTGTTGAAGCTTGCGGAGAGCGGGCCGACGAGGTCGTTCACCACGTCGAACTGACGGCCGAACGTCAGCGTGCCGTACGGATCGCTTTGCAGGCCGACCCATGCCTGCGAGCCGAACGCGCTGCCGGAGAACGCCTGCGCGCCGTTGTTGAGCAGGAAGCCCTGTTCGAGCTTGAAGACCGCGTGCAGGCCGGCGCCGAGGTCTTCCGAACCCTTGAGGCCGAACACCGTGTTCTGCGTCGTGCTGCTCACGACTTGCCAGTTGCTGTGGCCGAACTGGTTGTTCGTATAGACGAGGCCGGTATCGAGCAGGCCGTAGAGCGTCACGCTGCTTTGCGCGTGCGCGGACAGCGTGAAGGCGCCGCACAGCGCGGCGGCGAGCAGGGTCTTTTTCATGGCGAGTGGTCCTTGATTAAAACGATCTTGTTCGAGTGATCTGGATGCGTCGTGCTTCGTCGTGCAATGGGCTGCGGGCCGTCGATAAGCACGCGGCATGCCAGTGGCGGCAACAAGCGCCCGCCGGCCGGCTCGCGCGGGCCGTGTGGGGACGAGGCAGGGTTTTCCGGAACTTCGGCGTGAGCGCGAAAACAGCGAGGGGGCGAAGCTTATCCTGTTCCGGCGCTCAGCGGGAGGGCAGGGCGGGGGCAATTAGCACGATCGGGGTGCATGCCATGAGCGGCCACGGGGCGGCCTCGCTGATGGCGGGTCGGGCCGCCAGGCGTGGCAGACGAGTCAGAGGCCGCGAGTCGGCGCCAGCGGCTCGCAATGCGCGCCGCCGGTTCTTGCGCGAGTCAGAATCTCGGTCACAGCCCTTAGGGCTTGCCGGCGGCCTGCGACGGCGCCTGTTGAGTCGGCGTGACGTTCGACGATTCGCGCACGAGCCGGTCGGTCATTGCCGATGCCGCTGGATTCGTGCTCCGGCTGGCCGGCATTTGCGGCTGTAGCGGCACGCTGACGCCGGACGGCATCGGCAGCGAGGGATCGGGTTTCGCGGATTCCCGCACCAGCTGATCGGTCATGGCCGACGCAACCGGGTTCGAGCCACGGCCGGTTGGCATCGGCATTTGTGGCATTGTCGGCATTGGCGGTTGCGGCGGCGCGCCGGCGCCGGACGGTATCGGCAGCGACGGATCGGGCCTCGCCGATTCCCGCACCAGTTGCTGCGTCAGTGCCGCCGAGACGGCGTTCGTGCCTTCATTGGCGTTCGGGATCGCGTTGGAATACGGGTTTGCGCCGTTCGCGCGCGGTACGTCGTATCTGCGCACCTGTGCCTGCTCGACGCGCTGCGCCGGTCGCGGCCTCGGCTGCGGCTGAGCTTGCGCTTGTGGCAAAGGTTGCGGCTGAGGTTGCGGCTGCATGAGCGGCTGGGCCTGCGCACGCGCGGACACCGGCGGCTGCGCCGGTGCGGGTGCAACGGGTGCAGCGGGCACCGCACTATCGATTCGCCCGGTGACGATCTGGCCGGCATCGGGCGCCGCACTCGGGGCGGGCGCTGCCGCGAGTGCGGGGGCCGGAGCAGGAGCGGCCGGCGCTGCCGGCACCACATTCTGTGCCGGCAAAGCCCCGCCAGCAGACTGCTGCGACCGCGGCAACTGCCCCGCCTTGCCCGCAGCACCGTCGGCCGACAAGGCCGGCAACACACTGCCGCCGGTCACACGCGACGAGCCGCCCTGCGAGTCCAATGCCGCGTCGTTATCGGGGCTGCCTGTCACCGTGCCGGCGACTTCGAGCTGTTTGTCGTCCTTGGGAAACAGCAGATAACCGGCGATGCCTGCATCGATCAGCAGCAGGCCGACTATCAACAACTTACCGGTATTCGTCATATCTAAACCAACAATCTTCATGAACTGCAATTAATCGATGATAAACGCAGGCTCCCGCGACGACGCTTTCCACCGCCGCGTCGAGGCTATTCGGATGGCTGATGTCGGAATGAACCTGGAACCCATGGAGCGCGCAAGCGAGTGAGCAAGCGGCGTTCCTGCTCCTTGCTCGTGTCATCGAGAATCATCGAGATCGCCTGTTTTTTCGCGCCTACTACGATTTTCGTTTTCGAGCCAGTAAATCGTTTCTTATTCGATTGGCATACAACGGTCGCCCTGCAACGCAAGCTGTGCTGTTCATGCAGGGAGCCTGTACTATGTAGCAGCGGAGCCGACCACCGGCCACGGTTCGGCTATCGTCGTCAGGGCAGGCCGTTGTGCCTGCGGGAGCGCTTCCAGCGGCGGCGTGATGAACCACGTGAAAACATGAACAACTTTATTCGACCCCCCGTTTTTTATCCGTCCACGGTTGTGTTTGTCGACGACAACGACAGCTACCTCGATGCGCTGCGCCGTTTTTTCCCAGACACCCACACCAATCTGTTTTTCACGCGGCCGCAAACCGCGCTCAACTACATCCGCCAGCATGCGCGCGAGAATTCGCTCGAATTCGCGTCGTCGTCGGCGTGCCTGAGCGAGCCGGGTGTCGAGCGTTTCGTCGAGACCTCGGCGGAGCGCGATATCGTCGCGCGGCCCTCGCGCTTCGAGGAAGTGGCGGCGGTTGTCGTCGACTACGATATGCCGAGCATCGGCGGGGTCGAATTTCTCGCGTCGATCTCGCATCTGCGCTGCGCGAAGGTGCTGCTCACCGGTGTCGCCGATGAAACCGTCGCGGTCAAGGCGTTCAACGCCGGCATCGTCGACCTGTACCTGCGCAAGACCGATCCCGATTCGGCCAACCGTCTCCTGCATTTCCTCAAGGACGCGAAGAGCCGCCATTGCGCGGAATCGGGCTGGCTCGCGCTCGGCGAGAACGGCATGACCTACTGCGATCCGCGCACGCGCAAGGTGATCGACGAAGTGGTGGCCGCGCAGGGCATCGTCGAGTACTACTGGCGGCCCGAGCAGAACGTGATCCTGATGTTCGACAGCGCGGGCAATCCGAGCGTGTTCGTCGCGTGGGCCGAGAACGACTGGATCTCGCAGGGCGAGATCGTCGCCGACGAGGGCGGGCCGTCCGACCTGCTGCGGCAACTCGCGGTGCGCGAGGTCATGCCGCTGTTCTGGCCGGACCTCGCCTATCGCTCCGGCATGAAGTTCAGGACGCTGACGCCGCGCGGCATTCCGGAGTGGGACGACGCGTTCTATGGCTGGACGCGTATCGAGCCGGCCGAAGTCGGTATCGACCTCGTGACGTTTTCGCAATGGCGCGCCCAGCGTAATCGCTGAACTGCGTCGATACGCCGCCCGCCGGTCGGGGGCGGCGCTCTTTCCGTGCGAGCAATCGCTCGCTTGCTCGCCCGTTTGTTCACCCGCCCGTTTGCCGGGTCTCCCGCTATGTCGCGTGGCGCCGTGTGACGGCCGGCAGGCCGATCACGTGTCCTGCGAAGCGCGCGGGCGGCAACGCGGCGTGGGCTTCCGCGAGTTCGCGCACGCGCGCTGCGACGTCGGGATCGAACGCGATGCTGCGCGGCCCGCTCGTATCGACGTGCAACAGCATCTGCTCGCTCGCGGCGACGGGTTCGGCGCGCTGGCCGTCGAGCGCGAACATTTCAAGGTACAGGTGGATTCGTTTCGCGTCGTGCGCGAGGAGGCGCATGTCGATGCGCACCTGCGCGCCTTCCTTGATCTCGTGCAGATAGTTGAGATGGGCTTCGAGCGTGTAGATCGAGCGCCGCCGTTCCTTGCGCACGCTGTCGGGCAGGCCGATCAGATCGATCAGCTCATCGCCGGCGAGACTGAAAAGCAGCATATAGAAAGCGTCGCGCATGTGGCCGTTGTAATCGACCCATTCGGCGCGCACGGTTGCGCGATAGGAAGGCAGGGCAACGGCTGGCGGCATGGGCGCGGGTCTCTTCGATCGGATGCGATGGCGTGGGCGCTTCGTTGTGCGTCATCAGTGTAATGCATGACGATTTGACCGCACGGCCGATATGCCGGCCACGCATTGTGGTGGCTAGCGCAACAGTGAATTCATGGTTCAGGGGCTTCTGTGCGATACAGCCGGCTTCTAAACTGGCTTCACCGCTGCGGACAACCGGTCGTTGCACAAGGCGCCGCGGCAACCGAACGAAGCAATCTCTGGAGATTGGACATCATGAAGACCATCAAGTCGCTGATCGAAGCTACCGTTATCGCCGCTCTCATTGCCGCGCCGCTCGCGGCCTCGGCCCAGTCGAATCAGGCTAACGAACCGGTCACGCGCGCGCAGGTGCGTGCCGAATTGGTCCAGCTCGAAAAGGTCGGTTACGATCCGGCCACCGAGAACGTCGTCGATTATCCGGCCAATATTCAGGCGGCTGAAGCGAAGGTCTCGGCCCAGAATCAGGCGGTGGGGAATAGCGGCTACGGCGCGCCGGCGCACGGTTCGTCGCAGCGCGGCGGCCGTGCCGATTTCGTCCCGAGTTCGTACTCGGTGCCGGTGGTGAATTACGCGCGCTGATGAATCGAGGAAGCGGCGGTGCGAGGAGCGGTTTCGCTCCCCGCGCATTGAATCAGATCACCCTGAATCAGATCACCCGGTCGCGCAGCCATGCCGAGCTGAGATCGATCACGGTCACGACGACGATCACCATGATCATCAGCGCGGACGTCTGCGCATAGTCGAACGAGCGGATCGCCTCATACAGCACGACGCCGATGCCGCCCGCGCCGACCATGCCGACCACCATCGCCGAACGCACGTTCGATTCGAAGCGATACAGCGCATACGAAATCCACAGCGGCAGCACTTGCGGCAGCACCGCGTAGACGATTTCGTCGAGAGGCGTCGCGCCGGTCGCGCGCACGCCTTCGGCCGGACGCGGATCGATCGCCTCGACCGCTTCGGCGAACAGCTTCGCGAGCACGCCGGTCGTGTGCACCCACAGCGCGAGCACGCCCGCGAACGGCCCGAGGCCGACCGCGACGATGAACAGCATCGCGAAGACCATTTCATTGATCGCGCGGCATGCATCCATGAGACGGCGCACCGGCTGCACGACCCACATCGGCGCGATGTTGTGCGCCGACATCAGGCCGAACGGCACCGCGCACACGAGCGAGAGGGCCGTGCCCCAGATCGCGACCGAGAGCGTCACGAACATTTCATGCACGTAGGTGCGCCACTCGGTGAAGTCGGGCGGGAAGAAGTCCTTCGCGAACTGCCCCATGTTCCCGGCGTCGCTGATGAGATCGAACGGACGCATGTCGGCGCTATGCCATGTGCCGCCGAGAACCGCCAGCACCACGATCCAGCCGAGCAGCGAGCGCCAGCTGAGCTTGCCGGCGGCCTTCGCCCGCGCCTCGCGCGCCGCCGCCCGTGCTGCGGACGGGTCGTCCGCGGGCGCCGGCGAGGTGACCAGATTGGCCGGGTTCATGGCTTCTGCTGTGCGCTAAGCGCGCTCAGCTTCGCATCGAGTTCGGCGAGCTGGGTCTTGCGCTCGCTGTCGGACAGATGCGTATCGGCCTCGACCTTCTGCTTCTGCTGGAACAGCGCGATCTCGCGAATCGGCTGCAACTGTTGATCCGACGAAGCCTCGAAGCCGCTGTATTCGGTAATGCCGGCCATCACCGCCTTTTCATGCGGATCGGTCTTCGCATAGTTCAGGAAGAACTTGCGGATCTTGTCCTTGGTCGCTTGCGGCAGATCCTTGCGCCACACGAGCGGGTCCGACGGAATCAGCGGCGAGGTCCACAGCACGCGCACCTGCGCGAACTTGTCCGGATGCTCGCGCTTGAGCGTAGCCATCGCCATGCTGTTGTTGGTCGCGATGTCCACCTTGTTGTTCACGACGGCGAGCAGGTTCGCCTCGTGGCTCGACGGCAACACGCTCTTGAACGACGTATTGACCGGCGTGTTGTGCTTCGCGAACAGGTAGTAAGCCGGCACCAGCGTACCCGATGTCGAGTTCGGATCGCCGTAACCGAGCGTCACGTCCTTGGTGTTCTTGAAGACGTCGTCGAGCGTCTTGAAGCGGCTGTTCACGTTGGTGATGAGCAGCGAGTAGTAGCCGCTGTCGCCGTTCGCGTGCTGTGCCTTGGCGAATATTTCGCCGTTCGAACGATCCACGGCTTCCAGTGCCGAGGCGTTGCCGAAATAGCCGATCTGCACTTTGTTGAAGCGCATGCCTTCGATAATGCCGGCGTAATCGGTCGCGAAGAATGCCTTCACGTCGAGGCCGGTCTGCTTCTTCATGTCGTCGATCAGCGGTTCCCAACGTTGCTTGAGCACCGCCGACGAATCGGTCGAGATGATGCCGAGGTTGATTTCTTCGGCATGAGCCGCGGCGACGCAGGCGAAAGCGGCTGCGCCGGCAGCCAGCGTAATCAGTGAGCGCAGGAGTTTCATGGGTGAAGTTCTGGTTGAGTGAGCGGAATGGGGTGGATGGGCGATGCGGCGTGTTGCAGCCCGATGCGAATTTAGTTCGAGGGCGCGGCAGCGAGTGTGAACGGGTAGTGCGCGGCGGCGCGATTCGTGTCGTTGTGCTGCGCGGGGGCGTCGGCAAGGGACTCGTGCGCCGTGTCGTCGAGCAGTTCGTGCGCGTCGTCGCCATAGAGCTTCTTGAGCAGTGCCGGCGTGAGCGCACCGGAAGGGCCGTCGTAGACGACCTTGCCACGCCGCAGCGCAATCGTGCGCGCGCAGTATTGCATTGCGATGTCGACCTGATGCAGCGACACGAGCACCGTGATGCCATGCTCGACGTTCAGCGCGCGCAGCATGTCCATCACGCGGCGCGACGATTCGGGGTCGAGCGAGGCGATCGGTTCGTCGGCGAGCACGATGCGCGCGCGCTGCACGAGTGCACGCGCGAGTGCCGCGCGCTGCTGCTGACCGCCCGACAGATTCGCGGCGCGTTCGCGCGCATGTTCGCCGATGCCGACTTCGTCGAGCGCGGCGAGCGATAGCGCGCGCTCGGCCTGCGGAAAGAGGCCGGTCAGACGGCGCCACCACGGCAGCCGCGCGAGCGCGCCGATCAGCACGTTGGTTTCGACGGAAAGCCGGTTGACCAGATTGAATTGCTGGAACACGAAGCCGATGTCGCGGCGAATGCTGCGCACTTCCCCGACGATGCGGCCGTTCCGCTGGATCGGCCGGCCGAGAATCTCGATCTGCGAGGGCTGGGCGTCGGAGGCCGTGAAGCCCGCGATGTGCCGCAGCAAGGTCGACTTGCCCGAACCCGATGCGCCGATCAGCGCGACCATTTCGCCGGGCGCGACTCGCAGATCGATTTCGTCGAGCGCTTTGCGTCCATTGCCGAACGTCTTGCTCAAACGTTCGATTCGAATGGCTTCACGGATCGTTTCCATCTGTTTCTCCTCGTTGCAGCCGGCCGCTGCCGGTATGCGTGGGGGACATTCTAGGAAGCGTCTGTGACGGTTCAGTGAAGGCATCGCAACGTCTAGACGACTATATATTTCATGCCTTCCTGTATGTCGTCAGGATGGCAAAACAAAGTCAGCCGGAAGTCAGCCGAAGCGGCGAAGCGGGGCGGCACCGATCGCGATGCGCCGAAGAATGAAAAATGACATACGGATGACACGATTCGTGCGCTACCGTGCCGCGCGCGCGTGCCGACACGCGGCCAGGCTATATTGCGTTATCCAGGGACCGTCCCCAATCATCCTTCACGCCGTCATGCCGACCCCTTTGAGCTTTCTTCCCGACAGCTTTGCGGAATACGAAGATCTCAAGTCGATTCTTGACCACGGCAGTGCGAGCTTCGAAATCTGCGCCGTGTGCGAAACCGCGGTACATGGCCGGCATTTTTCGGTCTATACCGCGAGCATCGGTTCGTCCGATCCGTCCGCGCCGGCCATCGGCTTTTTCGGCGGCATTCACGGCCTCGAACGGATCGGCTCGCAACTGGTGCTCGACTACATGCGCGCGCTGCTCGCGCGGCTCGAGTGGGACGAATTGCTGGTGCGGCAATTGCAGTCGGTTCGCCTGATTTTTCTGCCGATTGCCAATCCGGGCGGCATGTGGGCGGCGACGCGCGCGAATCCGCGCGGTGTCGATCTGATGCGCAACGCGCCGCAGGATGCCGATGCGCGCGTGCCGCTGCTCGCGGGCGGCCAGCGCGTCGGCGCGTGGCTGCCGTGGTATCGCGGCCGTGCGGGTGAGCCGATGGAGCCGGAGGCGGCCGCGCTGCTGCAGGTCGTCGAAACGCAACTGGCCACGCGCCCGCTCAGCATCGCGCTCGATTGCCACTCCGGTTACGGCTGGAGCGACAGCATCTGGTTTCCCTATGCGCGTACGCGCAAGCGAATGCCGCATCTGCCGGAAATGTACGTGCTCAAGAGCATGTTCGAGCATGCGCATCCGCACCACGGCTATAAGTTCGAGCCGCAGAGCCACCAGTATCTCGTGCACGGCGATCTATGGGACTACGCTTACGATCGCGTGCCGGCGCCGAACATCTTCCTGCCCATGACGCTCGAACTCGGCTCGTGGCTGTGGATCAAGAAGAACCCGCGCCAGCTGTTTTCGCGGCAGGGCATGTTCAATCCGGTCAAGGCGCATCGCACGGCGCGCGTGCTGCGGCGCCATGCGAACCTGCTCGACTTCCTCGCGCGCGCGGCGTTTTCGTCGCAGCGCTGGCTGCCGCAAGGCAAGCGCCGCGAGCAGATGCTGGAAAGCGCGATCGATCTCTGGTACAGGCCGGACGCCGTATGAGCACCTGGATACTGCTGCGCGGACTTACGCGCGAAACCCGGCACTGGGGGCATCTGCCGGATGCGTTGCACGAGCATTTGAGCCAGACCGCGAGCCACTCATCGGGCGAGGCCTTGCGCGATGCCGCGTGCCCGCGCCTGCTGCTGCTCGATCTGCCCGGCAACGGCGAGTTCGCGGATCGGCGCGCCCCGGCGACGGTCGAGGGCATGGTGGCGTTCGTGCGGCAAGCGGCTCTGCAAACGGGGGCGCCGGGGCCGTACAGCGTGCTGGCGATGTCGCTCGGCGGCATGGTGGCGACCGACTGGGCGCAGCGCTATCCCGAGGACATCGAGCGGCTCGTGCTGATCAACACGAGCATGCGGCCGTTCAGCCGTCCGCATGAACGGCTGCGGCCGTCGGCGTGGCCGGGTCTGCTCGGCATCGCCATGCATTGGAGCGATGCTGTCGAGGCCGAGCGCGGCATTCATCGGCTCACGTGCAATAACGTCGAAACATTGGGCACCGATATTGATACGTGGACGCGGATTCGCCGCGCCGCGCCCGTGAGCCGCGCGAATGCGCTGCGGCAGCTATGGGCCGCGGCGCGTTTCACGGCGGCGCGCGCCGCGCCGCGTTGGCCCTTGCTGATCCTCGCCGCGCGGGCGGACCGGCCGGTCAACCCCGCCTGCTCGACGGAGAGCGCGGCGTCGTTCCGGCACAGGCCGCCGCTGCAGCTGTGTGGCTAG
>NZ_JAAGPS010000152.1:0-16655 GCF_017105025.1 Paraburkholderia sp. Ac-20336
TCTGTCACGTTATTCGGGCCTCGAACTGAGCCCGGCCACGATCCGCAACGTGATGTCGGACCTCGAGGAACTGGGGCTCGTGATCAGTCCGCACACGTCGGCGGGGCGCATTCCGACGCCGCGCGGCTACCGGCTTTTCGTCGATACGATGCTGACGGTCGAATCCGCCGCGGACGAAGAGGCCGTGATGCGCACGGTCAAGACCACGCTGCAGGTGGGCGAGCCGCAGAAGATCGTCGCTGCGGCGGCGAGCGTGCTGTCGAGCCTCTCGCAGTTCGCCGGCGTCGTGCTCACGCCGCGCCGCAGCCACGTATTCAAGCAGATCGAGTTCATGCGCCTGTCCGACAAGCGCATCCTGCTCATCATCGTGACGCCCGAAGGCGACGTGCAGAACCGCATGCTCGCGACCCAGCGCGACTTCTCGCCGTCGCAACTGGTCGAGGCCTCCAACTACATCAACGCGCATTTCGCCGGCCTTTCGTTCGACGAAGTGCGCCGCCGCCTGCGCGAGGAAATCGACGAACTGCGCGGCGACATGACCTCGCTGATGCACGCGGCCGTCACCGCCAGCACCGACGAATCCGACACCGGCGAGACCGTGCTGATCTCGGGCGAGCGCAATCTGCTCGAAGTCGCCGATCTTTCGTCGGACATGGCGCGCCTGCGCAAGCTGTTCGACGTGTTCGACCAGAAAACCAGCCTCCTTCAGTTGCTCGACGTGTCGAGTCACGCGGCGGGCGTGCAGATTTTCATCGGCGGCGAATCGAATCTCGTGCCGATCGAGGAAATGAGCGTGGTCACCGCGCCGTACGAGGTGAACGGCAAGATCGTCGGCACGCTTGGCGTGATCGGCCCGACCCGCATGGCCTACAACCGCGTGATTCCGATCGTCGACATCACCGCGCGCCTGCTCTCGCTGACGCTGAGTCAGCAGTAATCAGCCCGGCAATCATCCGGCAGCCGTTCCTCCGGTTTGCCGCGCTGCCGTCAGCGCAGCCCGTGCCGGCCATGATGCGTCATGGCGCGCGGCCTGCCAATCGGCCGAACGGCCAGGGGCGCCTGGCGACGCCTCGCCCGACCCGCGCCGCTATAATGAATCCCCATTGAATCGATTTGCCGCGTCATGCGGCGACTTCCGCTGCCTATGCGCTTCGACCTCGAGCGGCCCTCCCAGAACGCTTCGTCGCATCGCGTCGCCGTGTTGCTGATCAACCTCGGCACGCCCGACGCGCCGACGCCGCGCGCGGTGCGCCGTTATCTCGCGCAGTTTCTGTCCGATCCGCGCGTGGTCGAAATTCCGGCGTTGCTCTGGCAGTTCATTCTGCGTCTGCTGATTTTGCCGTTTCGCGGCCGCAGTTCCGCGAAGAAGTACGCGGCGGTCTGGATGCCCGAGGGCTCCCCGCTGCGCGTGCATACGGAAAAGCAGGTGGAAGGCTTGCGCCATCTGCTGCAAGTGAACGACTACACGGTGCTCGTCGACTACGCGATGCGCTACGGCACGCCCGGCATTCCGGCGATGCTGAATCAGTTGAAGCTCGCGGGCGCCGAGCGCGTGCTGCTGATGCCGATGTATCCGCAATACTCGGCGTCGACCACGGCCACCGCTTTCGACGACGCCTTCTCCGCGCTCAAGCGCATGCGCAACCAGCCGGAAATCCGCACGGTGCGTCAGTACGCCGATCATTCGGCGTACATCGCGGCGCTCGCCGCGCAGGTGCATCAGTACTGGCATCAGCATGGCCGTCCCGACTTCGCGGCCGGCGACAAGCTCGTGTTCAGTTTTCACGGCGTGCCCAAGCGCACGCTCGATCTCGGCGACCCCTACCACGAGCAATGCCAGCAAACCGGCGCGCTGCTGATGCAGGCGCTCGGACTCACGCCGGTCGAGTGCCGCATCACGTTCCAGTCGCGCTTCGGCAAGGCCGAGTGGCTGCAGCCCTATACGGCGCCCACGCTGAAGGAACTCGGCGCGGCGGGCGTGCGGCGCGCCGACGTGTTCTGTCCGGGCTTTACCGCCGACTGCCTCGAAACGATCGAGGAAATCGGCATGGAAGTGCGCGACGAGTTTCTGCATGCGGGCGGCAAGGAGTTTCACCGGATCGCTTGTCTGAACGCGTCGCCGCCGTGGATCGCCGCGCTTGGCGAAATCGTCGCGCAGAATCTGCAGGGCTGGCCAGTGCAGGCGGTGCCGGTGCCGCACACCACGGGAGCGTGAAGACGCCGATGAATTACCGCATTTCAACCGAACCGGGCGCGAAGCTGCGCATCGACAAATGGCTGTGGGCGGCGCGTTTTTTCAAGACGCGTTCGCTGGCCGCGGACGCCGTCGAGAAGGGGCGGGTACGCATCGGCGGAGCGGCGGTGAAGCCGGCGAAGGACGTGCGCGTCGGCGACTTCGTCGAGATCGAGATCGAACGGGTCGTGTGGCAGGTGGAAGTGCTGGGCGTGTGCGACGTGCGCGGCCCGGCGAGCGTCGCGCAGACGCTTTATGTAGAGACCGAAGAAAGCAGGCTGAAGCGGCAGGTCGAGCAGGAGCGGCGCAGGATCTATCGCGAGCCGGCCGCCGCGTTGCACGGGCGGCCGACCAAGCGCGACCGGCGCTCTATCGACAGATTTTCAGGTGAGGATTGAAGAACTGTTCCATCGTGGCGTGCACGCCGCCGTATTCGGTGGTGTGGTCGTTGACCGCACCGGACATACAGATGGTCGTGGTACCCGCGATCAGTACCAGTGCGACCACCCCGATTGCAAAGGTCAGTTTCACGGTACTCCCCTTGGGAAGATTGAAACGGGCTGAATAGGTACAACTGTCAGACGTCGGTAAGGTCTACGTTAGATTAGGGTTAACGTGGCGTTTCCGATGTATGAGTGGAGAATAGGCCAGTTGCCGGCCGCACTCAATCCCTATCTGATTGCGCCACGTTAACGGTTGTTACGGCGCATTTCGCCTGCACACCGGTGGTGCGAAAAGAGCCCCGAGAGCCGCTTGAAACGGCTCTTTGCGGCCCCATCTGCAGTTTTGTATGCGGTTGCGCGCGAACGCGCGTGTCGCGATTTTGCAACGCACAAATCCCGACGCGTGTCGTGTGTTTGCGTCACCGTTGGTTTTTACTTTTTAACGACTTTCAGCGACATGGAAAACACGCAAGAGAACCCGACGAGCCAGACTCCCACGCCCGCCGACGAAGCCGCGCGCCAGGCCGCCGAGGCCGCAGCCGCCCCGCAGGAAGCCGCCGCGGGCGCCGAAGCGCCGGCAGCCGGCGAGCAGGCGCTGGCCGACGCTCAGGCGAAGATCGCCGAGTTGCAGGAAAGCTTCCTGCGCGCGAAGGCCGAAACCGAGAACGTGCGCCGTCGCGCTCAGGAAGACATCACCAAGGCGCACAAGTTTGCGATCGAGAGCTTCGCCGAGCATCTGCTGCCGGTGATCGACAGCCTCGAAGCGGCCGTCGCCCATTCGTCGGACGACCTGCAGAAGGTTCGCGAAGGCGTCGAACTCACGCTGCGTCAATTGAGCGGCGCGCTCGAGAAGGGCCGCGTCGTCGCCATCAATCCGGTCGGGGAGAAGTTCGACCCGCATCGCCACCAGGCTATCTCGATGGTGCCGGCCGACCAGGAGCCGAACACCGTCGTCGCGGTGTTGCAGAAGGGCTTCGTGATCGCCGATCGCGTGCTGCGTCCCGCGCTCGTGACCGTTGCGGCACCGAAGTAAGCGCCGCGCGGTTTCGCTCGGGCGGTAGTCCCGTGATTGAAAAAATTTAAAGACCGCATCGTAAAAGAGGTCTTGAAAACGATGTGGCCGCACTTATTTTGAGTGCAGGTATGAATTGAGAGCGGGGCGCCTTCGGGCCGGATGGGCCAACCGGGCGCTTCCCGCAGCGATCAAAGTCAGGAGATTAGTAAAAATGGGCAAAATCATCGGCATCGACCTCGGCACGACCAATTCGTGCGTGGCGATCATGGAAGGCAACTCGGTCAAGGTGATCGAGAACTCGGAAGGCGCGCGCACCACGCCGTCGATCATCGCTTACATGGAAGATAGCGAGATCCTCGTTGGCGCGCCGGCCAAGCGTCAGTCGGTCACGAACCCGAAGAACACGCTGTACGCGGTCAAGCGCCTGATCGGCCGCCGCTTCGAAGAGAAGGAAGTGCAGAAGGACATCGGCCTGATGCCGTACAGGATCATGAAGGCCGACAACGGCGACGCATGGGTCGAAGTGCGCGATCAGAAGCTCGCTCCGCCGCAAATCTCCGCCGAAGTGCTGCGCAAGATGAAGAAAACCGCTGAGGACTACCTCGGCGAGCCGGTTACGGAAGCCGTGATCACGGTGCCGGCGTACTTCAACGACAGCCAGCGTCAAGCGACCAAGGACGCGGGCCGCATCGCCGGTCTGGAAGTCAAGCGCATCATCAACGAACCGACCGCTGCGGCTCTCGCGTTCGGTCTGGACAAGGCCGAAAAGGGCGACCGCAAGATCGCGGTGTACGACCTGGGCGGCGGCACGTTCGACGTGTCGATCATCGAAATCGCCGACGTCGACGGTGAGAAGCAGTTCGAAGTGCTCTCCACGAACGGCGATACGTTCCTCGGCGGCGAAGACTTCGACCAGCGCATCATCGACTACATCATCGGCGAGTTCAAGAAAGAGCAGGGCGTCGATCTGTCGAAAGACGTGCTCGCGCTGCAGCGCCTGAAGGAATCGGCTGAAAAGGCGAAGATCGAACTGTCGTCGAGCCAGCAGACCGAAATCAACCTGCCGTACATCACGGCCGACGCGTCGGGTCCGAAGCACCTGAACCTGAAGATCACGCGCGCCAAGCTGGAAGCGCTGGTCGAAGAGCTGATCGAACGCACGATCGAGCCGTGCCGTGTCGCGATCAAGGACGCGGGCGTGAAGGTCGGCGAAATCGACGACGTGATCCTGGTTGGCGGCATGACCCGCATGCCGAAGGTGCAGGATAAGGTGAAGGAGTTTTTCGGCAAGGAACCGCGCCGCGACGTGAACCCGGACGAAGCCGTGGCCGTCGGTGCCGCGATCCAGGGCCAGGTGCTGTCGGGCGACCGCAAGGACGTGCTGCTGCTCGACGTGACTCCGTTGTCGCTCGGCATCGAAACGCTCGGCGGCGTGATGACGAAGATGATCAACAAGAACACCACGATCCCGACCAAGCACGCGCAGGTCTACTCGACGGCTGACGACAATCAGAGCGCCGTGACGATCAAGGTGTTCCAGGGCGAACGCGAAATGGCAGCGGGCAACAAGCTGCTCGGCGAGTTCAACCTCGAAGGCATTCCGCCGGCCCCGCGCGGCGTGCCGCAGATCGAAGTGAGCTTCGACATCGACGCGAACGGCATTCTGCACGTCGGCGCGAAGGACAAGGCGACCGGCAAGGAAAACCGCATCACGATCAAGGCGAACTCGGGCCTGTCCGAAGCCGAAATCGAGAAGATGGTGAAGGACGCCGAAGCGAACGCGGAAGAAGATCACAAGCTGCGTGAGCTGGCCGACGCCCGCAACCAGGGTGACGCGCTTGTTCACAGCACGAAGAAGGCGCTCACCGAATACGGCGACAAGCTGGAAGCCGGCGAGAAGGAAACGATCGAAACCGCGCTGAAGGACCTCGAAGACACGCTGAAGAACGCGTCGAGCGACAAGGCCGCGATCGAAGCGAAGATCGAAGCCGTGGCTACCGCCTCGCAGAAGATGGGCGAGAAGATGTACGCCGACATGCAGGCTGCGCAAGGTGCCGAAGCGGCAGCAGCGGGTGCGGCGGCGGGTGCCGGTGCATCGGCGGGCGCGAGCCAGCAGGCCGACGACGTGGTCGACGCCGAGTTCAAGGAAGTGAAGAAGGACTAAAGCCAGGTCGTCATCCGACCGTAAAGCCGCGCACAGCAATGTGCGCGGCCCGGCTGCACAAAAAACGGCGTCCTTTCGGACGGTCTGAGTGCAAGAGCGGTTATCGCGCCTGGCGAGCCTTTTCGGCTCTCCGGGCACATTTGTTTTATGGAGGGCGTTGTTTTGAGTCGCGTCGAAGCGGGTGAAAACAACGGCCGGACGAGTCGTGAGACTCCAGCATTCAAAAGGAGCTACCGCGCCGCATTGCGCGGGTGGCGTTGAACCGATATGGCGAAACGGGATTACTACGAGGTTCTGGGCGTCGCAAAGAACGCGAGCGACGACGAAATCAAGAAGGCTTATCGCAAGCTCGCGATGAAGCACCACCCCGACCGCAACCCGGGCAACAAGGATGCGGAAGAGCATTTCAAGGAAGTGAAGGAAGCCTATGAAATGCTGTCGGACTCGCAAAAGCGTGCCGCGTACGACCAGTACGGCCACGCGGGCGTCGATCCGAACATGGGTGGGGCCGGCGCCCAAGGCTTCGGCGGTTTTGCCGATGCATTCGGCGATATTTTCGGCGATATCTTCGGCCAGGCGGCCGGGGGCGCCGCACGCGGCGGCGGCCGTGCCGGTCCGCAGGTGTATCGCGGCGCCGATCTGCGCTACAGCATGGAAATCACGCTCGAACAGGCCGCGCATGGCTACGACACGCAAATCCGCGTGCCGAGCTGGGTTTCGTGCGAAGTCTGTCACGGTTCGGGCGCGAAGCCCGGCACCAAGCCGGAAACCTGCCCGACCTGTAGCGGCTCGGGCTCGGTGCGCATGTCGCAGGGCTTTTTCAGCATCCAGCAGACTTGCCCGAAGTGCCACGGCACCGGCACGTATATTCCCGATCCGTGCGGTCACTGCCACGGCGCGGGCAAGGTGAAGGAAACCAAGACGCTGGAAGTGAAGATTCCGGCCGGTATCGACGACGGCATGCGCATCCGCTCGGCCGGCAACGGCGAGCCGGGCATCAACGGCGGTCCGTCGGGCGATCTGTACGTCGAGATTCACATCAAGCAGCATTCGGTGTTCGAGCGCGACGGCGACGACCTGCATTGCCAGATGCCGATTCCGTTCACCACGGCGGCGCTCGGCGGCGAGATCGAAGTGCCGACGCTCGCGGGCCGCGCGAGCTTCACGGTGCCGGAAGGCACGCAGTCGGGCAAGACGTTCCGTCTGCGCGGCAAGGGTATCAAGGGCTTGCGCTCGAGCATCGCCGGCGATCTGTATGTGCACGTGCAGGTCGAAACGCCGGTCAAGCTCACCGACACGCAGCGCGATCTGCTCAAGCAGTTCGAGAAGGCGCTCGTGGAAGGCGGGGCGCGGCACAGCCCGCAGAGCAAGAGCTGGTTTGATCGGGTGAAGAGTTTCTTCGATTAATCGCAGTCCGATTCGGCGATAAGCATGACGGCGGATGAGCGCGGCGCGGTATTCGCGCTGCTCGACGATTGCGGCGCAACGGCGGCGCGCCGTTCGAGTCGTCTGTACACGGGTTTTGTGCATGAGCGGGTCTGCGCGGATGCCGCGCTGCTCGACGCCGTGTGCGCAAGCGTCGTCGCGGACACGCGCAGCGGTTTGCATGCCGTCGTGCTCGCCGACTATGAATTCGGCCGCGCGCTCATGGGTCTCGATGCGCGCCGGTCTTCGGAAACGCAGTGTGGCAATGCCGCGCTGCGTTTTTTATTGTTCGAGCGCTGTGCGAGGCTTTCGCGCGAAGAACTCGATGCATGGCTGATCGCGCGCGACAACGACGCTCTCGAGCCTTCGGTCGCGGGCACGGCGAACGTGCGCGCGAGTGTCGATTCCACGCAGTTCAACGCGGCGATCGAGGCGATTCACGCCGCCCTGCGCGCGGGCGATTCCTATCAGGTCAACTACACGTACCGGCTCGGCTTCGACGTATTCGGGCCGCCGGTGGCGTTGTATCGGCGCTTGCGCGCGCGCCAGCCGGTGCCGTTCGGTGCGCTTGCCGCATTGCCGGGCGGCGGCTGGGTGTTGTCGTGCTCGCCGGAACTGTTCGTCGAGAAGCAGGGCGCGACGTTGCGCGCGCGGCCGATGAAGGGCACGGCGCCGCGCTCGCACGATCCATCCGCTGACCAGTGGACCGCCGAGTTTCTCGCCAACGATCCGAAAAACCGCGCCGAGAACGTGATGATCGTCGATCTGTTGCGCAACGACCTTTCGCGCGTCGCCCAGACCGGTTCGGTCAAGGTGCCGGCGCTGTTCTCGGTCGAGCCGTATGCGTCGGTCTGGCAGATGACGTCGACGGTGGTCGCGACGTTGCAAGGCGGCACGTCGTTTGCCACGATCCTGCGCGCGCTGTTTCCGTGCGGCTCGATTACCGGCGCGCCGAAGCATCGCACGATGCAATTGATCGACGAACTCGAAAGCACGCCGCGCGGGTTGTATACGGGCGCGATCGGCTGGCTCGATGCGCCTTTTGCGAATGCTGACAGCGCGCAGTCGGGTGCCGTTACGCACGCCACCGTTACCCACGCAGAGGCGGCCGCGAACACGTCCTTGTGCGGCGACTTCTGTCTCTCGGTCGCCATCCGTACGCTAACGCTGAGCCCATCCGCGCAAACGCAAGCGGGCGACGCCGCCTGTTTCCGCGGCAGCATGGGCATCGGCGCGGGTATCGTTCTCGACAGCGTCGCCGCCGACGAACATGCGGAGTGCCAATTGAAAGCACGTTTTCTGACCGGCGCGGAGCCGGGCTTCGAACTTTTCGAAACGATGTACGCGACGCGGGAAGACGGCGTGCGGCATCTGGCGCGCCATCTGCGGCGCCTGTCGTCGAGTGCGGCGACGTTCGGCTTTGGTTTCGACGAAGCCGGCATTCGCGAGCAGATCGACGCACAGTGTGCGGCGCTGCCCGGACAAACGCCGCATCGCGTGCGGCTCGCATTGAGCAAGAGCGGCACGGTGCAGATCACGGCCGCGGTGCTCACGCCGTTGACGGAGTCGACCGTCGGCGTTCTGCTCGGCGCCGAACAGCAGTTCGCGCCGACGCAGGCGAACGATCCGCTGCTGCGCCACAAGACCACCCGCCGCGCCGGCTACGACCGCGGCTGGCGTGAAGCCGAAGCGAAGGGCGCATTCGATACGCTGTTCTTCAACGAACGCGGTGAGCTGACCGAAGGCGGCCGCTCGAACGTATTCGTGAAGCTCGCGGGGCAATGGTGGACGCCGCCGCTCGAATCGGGCGTGCTGCCAGGCGTGATGCGGAGCGTGTTGCTCGAGGCGGCGGCGGGCCTGCAGGCCGGAGAAAGAGTACTGACCCAGATCGACGTGCTGAATGCCGAGGCGCTGCTGGTCTGCAACGCATTGCGCGGCGCGGTGCCGGCGCGGGTCGTTCGCTAGAGCGCGAAGCGGAGCACCGCGCGAGCGCGCGGTACCGCGGCGAAGCACACTGAAATTTCAACAGAAGCGCTGCATCAGAACGTGTGCTCGGCGCTTGGAAACGCTCCCTCTTTCACCGCCCGCACATACGTCTCGACCGCCGCCTGAATGCTCGGCTGCCCCTGCATGAAATCCTTCACGAAGCGCGGACGCTTGCCGGGGAAAATCCCGAGCATGTCGTGCAGCACGAGCACCTGACCCGAGCAGTCGAGCCCCGCACCGATGCCGATCGTCGGAATGCGCAACTGCTTCGTGACCTCGCTCGCGAGTGGCGACGGAATCGCTTCCATCACGATCAGCTGCGCGCCGGCTTCCTGTACCGCGAGCGAATCGCGCAGCAACTGGCTCGCCGCCGCTTCGGTCTTGCCCTGCACCTTGAAGCCGCCGAACGCATGCACCGACTGCGGCGTGAGCCCGACGTGCGCGCACACCGGAACCGAACGCTCGACCAGATGACGCACCGTGCCCGCGAGCCATTCGCCGCCTTCGAGCTTGACCATCTGCGCGCCCGCGCGCATCAGTTCGACCGCGCTTCTGAACGCGTCTTCCGGCGTGCCGTACGTGCCGAACGGCATGTCGGCAACGATCAGCGCCGACGGCCGCGCGCGTGCGACGCTCGCCGTGTGATACGCGATGTCGGCAAGCGACACCGGCAGCGTGGTGGTCTGGCCTTGCAGCACGTTGCCGAGCGAGTCGCCGATCAGCAGCACGTCGACGCCCGCGCGGTCGAGCAGCGCGGAAAAACTCGCGTCGTAGCAGGTGAGCATCGCGATTTTTTCGCCGGCGTCGCGCATTGCCTGCAGTTTCGGCACGGTGATGGCGCTCCGGCTCGCTTCCTGCAAATAGGTCATGGTTAATCCAATGGAAAAAGAAATGGCCGAGCCCGCTTAGAGCGAGGTGCCTTTGACGAAGAATTCCTTGCGGCCGCGCATCGTCTCGATGCGTTCGGCGAGCAGCGCGAGGTCCGCATCGGAGTCGAGTGGATTCAGGTGCTCGGCGTTGACCGTCAGCACGGGCGTGTGGTCGTAGTGGTAGAAGAACTCGTTGTATGCGTCGCAGAGCGCGCGCAGATAGGCGTCGGAAATCTGCAGTTCCATCGGCACCGCGCGCTTCTGGATGCGCGCGAACAGCACCTCGGGGCTCGCCTGCAGATAGACGACGAAGTCCGGCGCGGGCGCGCTGACGTCGAGCCGGGCGGCGAGCGCGCGATATAGCTGCCACTCGTCTTCCTGCAAGGTGAGACGCGCGAAGATGTCGTTTTTCTGCGTGAGAAAGTCGGCGACGAGCGGCGTGCCGGTGGCCTGCGCCGCGCTCACTTCGTGCGCCTGCTGCGCGCGTTGCAGCGCGAAGTGCAGTTGCACCGGCAGCGCGTAGCGCGCGGTATCGCGATAGAAGCGTTCCAGAAACGGATTCTCGTGCGGGCGCTCGAACAGCTCCTGCATCGACCAGCGTTGCGCGAGGCGCCGCGCGAGCGAGGTCTTGCCGACGCCGATCGGCCCTTCGATCGCGAGATAGCCGAACGGCGGACGTAGTTGCGGCGCGGTGACCGTGAGCGGCGGCGAACTCATTCGCAGCGGCCCTTATCGGCGGAACCGTCGCCGTTCAGCGCGTTGAGCATCGGGCACTGGCACGGCCCCTTCATCTTTTCGATGCGCTGATCGCGGACATGTTCGAGCAGCGCGCTAGCGCGCCCATGTTGCGGAATGATGATCGCCGCGTCGATTTCGACGAGCGGCACGAGCGCGAATGCGCGCTCCACGAGACGCGGATGCGGCACGATCAGATCGGCTTCGTCGATCGACTGATCGCCGTACAGCAGGATGTCGAGGTCGAGCGTGCGCGGGGCGTTGCGAAACGGCCGCTCGCGGCCGAAGTGATGCTCGATCTTGTGGCACAGCGCGAGCAGATGCCGCACGGGGAGCGTCGTTTCGAGCTTCACGACGCAGTTGAAATAGTCGTCGCCGCCCGCGTCGATCGGGGCGGTGCGATACAGGCTCGATTTGGCGAGCACGGTGATGGTGTGCTGTTGTGCGAGGCACACCACCGCGTCTTTCAGGGTCTGACGCGCGTCCCCGAGATTCGCGCCGAGACCAAGATAAGCAACCGTCATGGCATAACTTCCTGCAACTATCGTTCGACGGCTTCCGCGAACGCCGCGTCAGTCTTCGTGCGAGCCTGTGTGGCCCGCGTCGTTGTCCGTGCGTTCGGCTGGTGTGCCGCCCTCCATTCCGTCACCTGATTTGCGGTTTCTGGCGCCTCCGCGCCGCCGGCGTTTTCTGGGGCTCCGGTCCTTCCCGCCTTGCGTGAGCAATGTCTCGCGCGCGGCGGCGTCTCCTTCGATGAACTCCGTCCACCATGCGCCGGCCGACTCGTCGAGTTCGCCCGAGGCGCAGCGCAACAGGAGGAAATCATACCCCGCTCTAAATCTTTGGTGTTCCAGCAGCTTCAGCGCGCTGCGGCCCGAACGTTTTTCGAGGCGCAGCTGCAGGCCCCAGATCTCGCGCATGTCGGCCGAGAAGCGCTTGTGGATCGCGAGTTTCTCGGTTTGCATGTCGAGCACTTCGTCCATCGCGCGATGCAGCGCGGGCACCGGGTACTCGCCTTCGGCCTCGAATTTCTGCCAGCGCTGCTGCACGTCGTGCCACAGCAGCGTCGCGAACAGGAAGCCCGGCGAGACCGGCTTGCCGGCCAGCACGCGCGCGTCGGTGCTGGAGAGAGCGAGCGAGATGAATTTCTCGCCGGTCGGCTGTTCGAGCACGACGTCGAGCAGCGGCAGCAGTCCGTGATGAAGGCCTTCCTGGCGCAGCCGCTTCAGGCATGCGAGCGCGTGACCCGACAGCATGAGCTTGAGCATCTCGTCGAACAGACGCGCGGCGGGTACGTTGTTGATGAGGTCGGCCATCTTCTTGATCGGCGCGCGCGTTGCGTCGTCGATCTCGAAGCCGAGCTTGGCGGCGAAACGCACGACGCGCAGCATGCGCACCGGGTCTTCGCGATAGCGCGTGGCCGGGTCGCCGATCATGCGCAGCAGGCGTGCGCGGATGTCGGCCATGCCGTTGTGGTAGTCCAGCACGGTTTGCGTGGCCGGATCGTAGTACATCGCGTTGATCGTGAAGTCGCGGCGCGTGGCGTCTTCGTGCTGTTCGCCCCAGACGTTGTCGCGCAGCACGCGGCCGCTCGCGTCGACCGCATGGGTGCGGCGGTCGAGCTCGTCGCGCTTCAGGCGCTTCGGCGGCGCGGCGTCGGCCGCGGGCGGATCGACGAGCGCGCGGAACGTCGAGGTCTCGATGATTTCCTGGCCGAACTGCACGTGCACGATCTGGAAGCGCCGGCCGATGATGCGAGCGCGGCGGAACAGCTTCTGCACCTGTTCGGGCGTCGCGTCGGTCGCGACGTCGAAGTCTTTCGGTTTCACGCCGAGCAGCAGGTCGCGCACCGCACCGCCGACGATGAACGCACGGTAGCCCGCCTGTTGCAGACCTTCGGTGACGCGGATCGCGTTGCGCGAGATCAGCGTGGGGTCGATGCCGTGCACGTCGTGCGGAATGATGACGGGCGCGTCCGGTTCGCGCGGCGCTTTGGCGGCGGCCGCGGCGGATTTGCGGCGCGGCTTCGCGGCCGTGCCGGAAGCGCTCGTGCCGGCGCCGGACTTGCCGCGCGCCGATGCGTTGCCTTTGGCGTCGCCGGCCTCGGCGTGGGTTTCGGCGGAGAGCGTGTCGTCAGCGGTCGCCGCGTCCTGGCCGAAGAGCTTGCGAATGAGTTTCTTGATCACGAGGGTTGAAAGAGTTCGAGGATGCGCCAGCCTTTGGCTTGCGCATGGGCGCGCAACGTGTCGTCCGGATTGGTCGCGATGGGATCGGTGACTTTTTCGAGCAGCGGGATGTCGTTGTGCGAATCGCTATAGAAATAGCTGTGCTCGAAGTCGCTCCAGTTCTTGCCGAGCGAGGCGAGCCACATTTCGGTGCGCACGATCTTGCCTTCCTTGTAGCTCGGCGTGCCGGTCGGGCGGCCCGTGTAAGCGCCGTGCGGATCGCCGCCGACGGTTTCCGCCTCGCAGGCGATCAGCGCGTCGACGCCGAATGCCTGGGCGATCGGCCGCGTGATGAATTCGTTGGTGGCGGTGACAACGCAGCAGAGGTCGCCCGCTTCGCGGTGCTGCTTCACGAGTTCGAGCGCGGCCGGCAGGATGGCCGGCGTGATGACCTCGTGCATGTACTGCGCGTGAAGGTCGGTAAGCTGCGCGCGCGAGTACCTGGCGAGCGGCGTCAGCATGGCGATCAGATAAGCGTGAATGTCGAGCTGGCCGGCTTTGTAGTCGGCGTAGAAGCGGTCGTTTTCACGGGCGAAATTTTCGGCGTCGACCATGCCTTTTTTCACCATGAAGCGGCCCCATTCGTGGTCGCTGTCGGTGGGAATGAGCGTGTGGTCGAGATCGAAGAGTGCGAGGTTAGCCATGGGGGCCTATTTTACTTGAAGCGGGAGAGACGGCGTATGAACCTGCCGGGTCGGCCAGGGACGCGCCGGTGCCCGGGCCTTCGTGCGCGGCGGCCGGGCCGGATGCGGATGAGGCTGGCGCAGCGGATGCCCCCCCTGCGGCCGGGCCGGTAATGGAGCCCGTGGAAGCGCCGCGCCGCTCGTCCGCGCCGGGCGATGCGAGCATCGTGCGCAACAGCGGCAGCGTGACCGCGCGCTTCTGTTCGAGCGAGAAGCGGTCGAGCGCGTCGAGCAGCGCCATCAGGCTCGGCATGTCGCGGCGAAAATGCGTGAGCAGGTAGGCCGGCACGTCGTCGGCGAGCATGATGCCGCGCTCGCGTGCCGCTCGCTTGAGCACCGCGGCCTTGGCGTCGTCGGGCAGCGGCGCGAGATGAAACACGAGACCCCAGCCGAGCCGGGTGCGCAGATCCTCGCGCACGGTCATGCCGATCGGTGGCGCGTTGCCCGCGGCGACCAGCGCACTGGTCGGGTGCGCGCGTACTTCGTTGAAGAGGTTGAACACGGCGATCTGCTGCGCGGCCGACAGCGCATCGCAGTCGTCGATCGCATAGAGCGCGACGCGCGGATCGAAGCCGAACGCGGCGAGGCTGCTCTGCGGGCCGGCGAAGCGCGCATGGCCCGGCGGCGCTTCGTGCACGAGCGCCTGCAGCAGATGCGTGCGGCCGCTGCCGGCTTCGCCCCAGACGTAGAAGGTGCGATCGGCGACCGGCCCGGCGGCGAGCGCGTTGTCGAGCTCGCGCAGACGCGTGACCAGCTCGGCGTTCGCGCCGGCGAAAAAATTGTCGAATGTCGAGGGCGGCGGGGTGCCGAGATCGAGCGTCAGTTGACGAAGCACAGTAGGTTAATGCCGAATTAATGCCGAAAATAAGGCTCGGGCCGCACCGGGCCCGAACCTCGGGGCCTGATGCGTCAAGCAAGCCCATCAATCAAGCGGGTCAATCAGCGCTCAGTGGTTGCAGGGCGTGCTCGCCGGGCTGCCGGGCCGCGCGTCGCGCGAACGCGGCGGATGGAATCGCGCGTGGTAGCGGCACGGGAATCGGAGTGTCGTAGGACAAACTCGTTTCCGGCTGGGTCGAACGCGCGAATTCCAGCCAGGCGGCCGGCATCGGGTAAAATCGCATTTTACCGACCTTCGAGCTCTTCCCCATGAATCAACCGAAATCCACCCCGTCTTCAACCGATTCGGCCCAAGGTTTGTCGTATCGCGACGCCGGTGTGGACATCGATGCGGGCGACGCCCTCGTCGACGCCATCAAGCCCTTTGCCAGGAAGACTCTGCGCGACGGCGTGCTGGGCGGCATCGGCGGATTCGGCGCGCTGTTCGAAGTGCCGAAGAAGTACAAGGAGCCGGTGCTCGTGTCCGGTACCGACGGCGTCGGCACCAAGCTGCGCCTCGCGTTCCAGCTGAACCGCCACGACACGGTCGGTCAGGACCTCGTCGCGATGAGCGTCAACGACATCCTCGTGCAGGGCGCCGAGCCGCTGTTCTTTCTCGACTACTTCGCCTGCGGCAAGCTCGAAGTCGGCACGGCGGCCACCGTCGTCAAAGGCATCGCGCACGGTTGCGAACTGTCGGGCTGCGCGCTGATCGGCGGCGAAACGGCGGAAATGCCGGGCATGTACCCGGACGGCGAATACGACCTGGCCGGTTTCGCGGTCGGCGCGGTGGAAAAGAGCAAGATCATCGACGGCAGCAAGATCGCTCCGGGCGACGTGGTGCTCGGGCTCGCGTCGAGCGGCATTCATTCGAACGGTTTCTCGCTGGTGCGCAAGATCATCGAGCGCGCCAATCCCGATCTGAACGCAGAGTTCGACGGCCGCACGCTGGCCGACGCGCTGATGGCGCCGACGCGCATCTACGTGAAGCCGCTGCTCGCGCTGATGCAGCAGATCGAGGTCAAGGGCATGGCGCACATTACGGGCGGCGGCCTCGTCGAGAACATTCCGCGCGTGCTGCGCGACGGTCTGACGGCCGAGCTCGATCAGCGCGCATGGCCGCTGCCGCCGCTGTTCTCGTGGCTGCAGAAGCACGGCGGTGTCGCCGATGCGGAAATGCACCGCGTGTTCAACTGCGGTATCGGCATGGCGGTGATCGTGGCGGCGGCGGATGCCGAGGCGGCAATCGGTTCGCTGTCCGCGGCGGGCGAGCAGGTCTGGAAGATCGGCACGGTTCGCGCAAGCGCGGCCGGCGAAGCGCAGACGGTGGTGGTCTGAAGGTTTTAAGGTTTGGGCGGTTCGCGCGGCTTCCTCAGGGCGTCGCGCGGGCCGCGGTGGTTCAAGGTTGTTCAGGTCGGTTCGAATGTGCTTGAACTATTTGTTTGAACTTCGAAGAGCCGGTTCCGGATTCTTCAGATTCGCGTTTTCCTTCTCTCCCGGCTGTTCAGGCCAGTGCCTCGATCAACTCCACCACCCGCGCCGTTGCGTGCGGATCGCAGCAATCCACCACCTTTCGCTCCGTCATGCTGCGCAGCCACGTAAGCTGGCGCTTGCATAGCTGACGCGTCGCGAAGACTCCCTTGTCGCGCATGGTTGGGTAATCGACCGCGCCGTCGAGGTATTCCCACACCTGCCGATAGCCGACACAACGCATCGACGGCATCTCGGGCAGCAGATCGCCGCGCGCGCGCAGCTTCGCGACTTCATCGACGAAACCGTGCGCAAGCATCGCGTCGAAGCGCTGCTCGATACGCTGGTGCAGTACGCCGCGCTCGGAGGGCTCCAGCGCGATCGGCACGAAGCGCCAGGCCGACGCGGCAGCGTCGATGCGCGCGGGCGCGGCGAGCAGCGTCGCCATCGGCTGGCCGGTCAGCATGAACACTTCGAGCGCGCGCTGGATGCGCTGCGAATCGTTCGGCGCGAGGCGCGCGGCCGTGACCG
>NZ_JAAGPS010000153.1:0-16784 GCF_017105025.1 Paraburkholderia sp. Ac-20336
TACATCAACAGCCCAGACCCGCACTTCACCACCTACTCCCCCCCGCTTCACTGCACGGCGCCTTTCCGATCGGCGCGCAGCACGCTCGGCTCGGCGGCGAGGATCAGCGGCAGCGGCTGCCCCGGATCGACGAGCGTGCCCGTGCGCGCGAGCCATTCGAGCCGCCCGGAGAACAGCGGCACGCCGCGCCGGTCGCCGAGCCGGCGCTTGCCGACCAGCAGATCGATCGCGCCCGCGTCGAGCAGTTCGTACAGCCGGCCGGTCATGCCGATCGTGATTTCGAGCTCGACGTCGGGATGCGCGTTGCGAAATGCCGCCAGCACGGTCGGCAGCGGACCGAGCGCGATGTCGTCCGACGAGCCGAGCCGCACGCGTCCCTTGAGGCGCGGCGCGCGAAACTGCGATTCCGCGCGCGACAGCGCCTGCAGGATCACGCTCGCATGCGCGAGCATGGCTTCGCCGTCGAGCGTCAGCGCGAGCGAATGCGTGTCGCGCACGAACAGGCGCCGGCCCACGCTCTGTTCGAGCCGCCGGACATGTTCGCTGACGCTCGACTGCGTGAGATTGAGCCGCCGCCCCGCCTCGGTGAAGCTATGGCAGGCCGCGACGGTCGAGAAGGTTTTGAGCCAGATCGGATTGAGCATGCGGCATTGTCGCGCTGCTTATCGGCAAAGTCGATAACAGTCAGCAAACCTAGTGGGGTTCCCGATTGACGGAGATGTCAATAAGATGACGGAATTCCCGCTTACCCTCTTACCCGGCTCGGGCGGCACGCTATGACCGAGATGTGACCGCGATCGCACAGGTACGCCGCGGCCCTCCCGCCACGGCGCATGCGTTCTTCCGGTCGCCGCTTCGGCCAACGCACCGGCCACTGCCGCCGCATCGCGCCGTCGAAAAATGACCAAGGATTCTTCCCACTCCGCGCTACTCTGGATCGTCGCCGCCGGCTTCTTCATGCAGTCGCTCGACACGACGATCGTCAACACCGCCCTGCCCTCGATCGCGAACAGCCTGCACGTCGCGCCGCTCGCGATGCAGCCCATCGTGGTCGCCTACACGCTGACGATGGCGATGCTCACGCCCGCCTCCGGCTGGCTCGCCGACCGCTTCGGTTCGCGCCGCGTCTACTTCGCGGCGATTCTCGTGTTCGTGCTCGGCTCGCTGTGCTGCGCGAGCGCGCATACGCTCGGCCAGCTCGTGCTCGCGCGCGTGCTGCAAGGCCTCGGCGGCTCGATGCTGCTGCCGATCGGACGGCTCGCGGTGCTGCGCAGCGTATCGGGCGAGCAGTACGTCTCGGCGCTCGCGTTCGTGTCGATCGCGGGCCAGTTGGGGCCGATCGCCGGGCCGACGCTCGGCGGCTGGTTCGTGCAGGCGATCACGTGGCACTGGATCTTCCTCATCAACGTGCCGATCGGCATCGTCGGTCTGTATGCGGTGCAGCGCTATCTGCCCTCGCACGACGCAACCAAAGCGCCGCCGTTCGACTTCATCGGCTGCATTCTGCTGTCGCTGTGCATGATCGCGTTTTCGCTCGCGATCGACGCGCCGGTGCCCTCGCATCGCGCGGCATGGTCGGCGGGCCTGTTCGCGCTGGCGGTCGCGAGCGCGCTCGCCTACATTCCGTACGCGAAGCATCGGCGCGATCCGCTCTTCAGGCTCTCGCTATTCGGCGAGCCGAATTTCAGCGTCGGGCTGATCGGCAATCTCGTCTGCCGGGTCGGTTCGAGCGCCGTGCCGTTTCTCGTGCCGCTGCTGTTGCAATTGCAACTCGGTTATTCGCCGCTGCATTCGGGCCTCATGATGTTGCCCGCGGCCCTGGCCGGCACGCTCTCCAAGCGCTGGATCGCGCCGCTCGTGCGCCGCTACGGCTACGAGACGTTCCTGCTCGTCAACACGATCATCGTCGGCTCGTCGATCGTCGCGTTCTCGCTGATTTCGCGCGGCACGCCGCTGATCGTCGAGATCGTGATCCTCGCGGTATTCGGCGCGGCCAATTCGATGCAGTTCGCGGCGATGAACAGCGTCACGCTCAAGGACCTCTCGCACGAAGACGCCGGCGCCGGCAACAGCCTGTTCTCGATGGTGCAGATGCTCGCGATCGGCCTCGGCGTATCGATCGGCGGCGGGCTCGTGAACCTGTTCTCCGCGCAATGGGGTTCGGCGGCGCTCGGCTTTCGCCTCGCGTTCGTCTGCGTGGGCGTGATTACGCTCGTGTCCGCGTGGGTCTTCCGTCACCTCGATCATCCGTCCGGCACGCCCGCGATTCGCGGCCAGGCGGCGCCAAGCACGGGGCGTTGAGCGAAGCCCATGGGCGCACGTGCGCTGACACGCGGCGGTTGAACGACTGGGTTTGCGTTGCGGGCTCGCCGGAGCATTGGCATAACGCCGAGCGCCGCATCTCGGTCGTGAGACGCGCCATGGTTGCGCGCGCCTCACGCGAGGATCGACGACCGGCCCGCAACCCGCCTCGAACCTTCGCTCTTCATTGCGAAATCACAGCGGATTCACTGAGGAATCAGCGCCGCTCCTGTCTCGCATGCCCCTGCGGATGAGCTGCCGCGTGAGCCCGTGCGGGATGCGGGTGCGGCGCATGTCCCGCTGGCCTCGGCGCCCGTGCCGGGCTCGGCGCTTCGTGCTGCTGCATCTCGTGCTGCTGAGGCTGCGGGGTCGGTGCGGGCTGCGCATTGCGCTGCGCCTCGGCCTCGCTGCGCTGCTCCGCTTCCTGCCGCATCGGCATGTCATGCGTCGTGCCGTTCGCTGCGTTCGGCTCATGCGCTCCGTTGGGACCCGGCATCGCATCGGCGGGTGGATGAGCCGCGCCTTGAGGCGGTTCGCCACGCTGGGCATGCATCTGCGCCACGGAATGCTGCGCGCCGGAAAGCGTACCCATGGCGTTCGGATGGTTCCCGCCCGCATGCGACGTCGGCCGCTCGCCGGGCTGCGCGGCGTTCGCGCCGAAATGCGGCATGGACATCGTGGCCGGATTCCCCCGAGCCGCCTGCTCGCGCATCTGCTGCGCGGCCGCATTCCCGGCAGGCGGCGCACCGCGATTGATCAGGTTGCCGACGTTGTTATTGGTCGTGCCGTAGTTGTTCGTGATCCGCGTGTTGTGGACGTTGTTGATGTTATTGACGACGGTCGTCGACTTCGAGATATAGGTCTTGTGGTCATACACCACGGCCGGCCGCTGCCAGTTGCCCCACGCGGGACCGCCCGCATGCGGTGCGCCCCAGTTCACGTCCCAGGCGTGCCAGCCCCAGTCGTGGTGGCTGAACAGCGCGCCGACGGCAATGCCTACGCCGAACGACAGCACGCCCGCCGTCACCACCGCGCCAGTGCCATAGACCGGCCGGTAGGCATAGCCCGGGTAGACGGCGGCGGTGCCGTAGACGACAGCCGGGTTGTAGACCGGCACATAGACCATGTCGGGACGGGTCGGCTCGATCACGATGGTCTGCGGCGGCGGCGGCACGATCGGCGGTCCTTCATAAATCGCCGGGCCGCTGGGCGCCGGCGTATAGGACGGCGGCGGCGCGCTCTGTGTGGTCTGTGTGACGCGCAACTGGCTGCCCGAGCTGAGATGGTTCGCCGACTTCGCACGCTGGCGCATCACCTGGATGGCGTTCAGCACGTCGTTCGGATCGTGGTAGTAGGCCTGACCGAGCGCGGTGGTCCACTCCATGTTCGACGCCATCTGCGAGAGCGTCGCCGGGAATGCCGCAAGCGCCTTGACGGACGCGTCCCACTGTTGCGCATCCGCGGCCGACGTCAGCGCGGTGCCCTTGAGCGTCGGGTTCTGTCCGAGCCATGTGTTGGCGGCCTCAATCTGGTCCGGGTAAGTCGAGCCGGCCAGCACCAGCGCGACGAGCTTGTCCGGAAACAGCGCGATCGGCGCGACCAGCTGGTAGAGCTGGTCCGCGCTCGGCGGCGTGTAGGCGACCGGCGCCGGCTGCGCGTCCGAGGCGGCGCTGGCCGCATCGGCTACGCTCGCGGCGGCCGGTTGACTCGCGGCCGGGACATTGTCGTTGCTGTCATTACTCTTCTGGTTGCAGGCACTTAGACCGAGTAGTGCAATCACGAGTGACGACGCGACGAGTGTTCGGGCATGGCGATCATAAAACGGCAAAGTTTTTTTCATGACATTGTCCTTATCGGCGTGTTGATTTGGCGTGTTGATCTGGAATGGTCGTATTGACAGTAACGACCTTTGAACCGGCTTCGTGCACTTCTCCCGTCGGTCTTTATGTAACAGTCTGTGCGCGCCGCGCGGCACGATCGCCGGGGAAACGCCCGGACCGGTAACGGTCAGACGAGCGGTGCCTTCAGGCGGAGCTGGCCCACCCCCGTGTTTGAACTCGAGCCATCCGGTAACAAAAATACCGCCCGTCGATAGCGGGTGAAACATCGTTTTTTCCGAAACCGGATTGCCCGACCGGAATGGCGATTATCGATAATATTTATTCGCCAGTTTTTAATATTTTAAAAAACAGCATTAAAGATTAATCGGGATTTTTTGCTTGACGCGTATAGCATGCACTGCCACTATAAAATTACGCTAATAGCCGTTTTTTCACGAGTCAAGAAAAAACGATTTGATACATCTATTTACGATTTCGGGAAAGGTAAACGCACTACCGGCGTGCGAGGTCCGCCATGTTTCCTGGCCTGAACGAAACCCATCACGACGCAACAGACCGGATGCAAGCCGCAACGAGCAACGCTTCGAGCCAATCCGCGAAAACGTGCAGGCGACGGGAGAGTTGCTGCCGCTGCGGGTAAAGCAACATCATGGGCATGGGCGCTGCACGATACGCACCGAGAATTTCCACGAGTTCGCCCGTCCGCAAATGCGCTTGCACGTCATAGGCAGGAATCTGAATGAGACCGACACCCGACAGGCAGCACGCGATATACGCTTCCGCACTATTGACGCTGACCCGGCACCTGAGCGGCATCGCCCGCCTCACGCCGCCTTCCATCCATTCCCATGACGCAACCTGCGCGCTGGACCGCGAGGTGTAGCCCACCATCCAGTGATCGTCGAGATCCTCGGGACGCTCGGGCACACCATGACGCCGCAGATAGGCCGGACTCGCCACATTGATGAGCGCCAGGTCACCCACGCTGCGCGCGGACAGCGCTGAGTTATGCGCAGAATTGGGCGGCGTACCGACCCGCAGCACGCAATCGACTCGCTCCTCGACCAGGTCGATGACGCGATCCGTCATGCCGATCTCGATATCGATCTGCGGATATCGCTCGAGGAAGCCGGGCAGCGCCGGCGCAACGATCAGACGGCCGATGCGCGCGGGCATGTCCACGCGCAACTTGCCGCTGGGCGTGCTGCGCGTCTGGCGGAACAGATTTTCCGTGTCCTCCATGTCGGCGATCAGATGCAGGCAACGCTCGTATAAGGCCGAGCCATCGAGCGTGGCCGACACCTTGCGCGTCGTCCGGTGCAGCAGGCGCGTGCCGAGACGGCCCTCGAGCTCCTGGATGGCAGCGGACACGGAAGAACGCGGCATCGCCAGGGTGTCGGCGGCTCGCGTGAAATTGGCGCACTCCACGACGCGGGCAAAGATACGGAGCAGGTCGATTCGGTCCATAGGCGTATTCGCAGACGAGCGGCAGACGAGCGTCGCTCGCCTGAACAGGTGACGCTGGCGCGTGCAATTGGTCGGTATTTCTGTTCAGTCCTGTCAGAACCAAGGGCTTTATCTGTTTTTTAAGGACTATATCATCGGTGAATCACGCGGTTGCATGTCGCACACCGCACAACTTCGACGGAGACACGATATGGCAGACCACAGCATTGCAGGCAAAACCGTCCTGATCGCAGGCGGAGCGAAGAACCTCGGTGGGTTGATTGCACGCGATCTGGCCAAACATGGCGCGAAAGCGGTGGCCGTCCATTACAACAGCGCGAGCACCAAGGCCGATGCCGACAGCACGGTCGCCGCGATCCAGGCGGCCGGCGCACAGGCTGTTGCATTCCAGGCGAACCTCACGCAGGCGAGCGCGATGGAGAAGTTATTCGCCGACGTCGTTGCCGCCGTGGGCCGCCCCGACATCGCGATCAACACGGTCGGCAAGGTGCTGAAGAAGCCCTTCACGGAAATCAGCGAAGCGGAATACGACGAGATGAGCGCCGTGAACGCCAAGTCGGCGTTCTTCTTTCTGCGCGAGGCCGGCAAGCACGTCGCCGACAACGGCAAGATCGTCACCCTCGTCACTTCGCTGCTCGGCGCGTTCACGCCGTTCTATGCGGCCTATGCCGGCACCAAGGCGCCCGTCGAGCACTTCACCCGCGCGGCGGCGAAGGAGTTCGGCGAGCGCGGCATTTCGGTGACGGCGGTCGGCCCGGGTCCAATGGACACGCCGTTCTTCTATCCGGCGGAAGGCGCGGATGCGGTGGAGTATCACAAGAGCGCGGCGGCGCTGTCGAAATTCTCCCGAACCGGGCTCACCGATATCGGCGACGTCGTGCCCTTCATCCGTCATCTGGTCAGCGACGGATGGTGGATCACGGGGCAGACGATTCTGATCAACGGCGGTTATACGACCAAATAAGCGCTTCGACCGGCGCGCTTCGCCGCTGCGGCATGCTTGACACCCGAGCATGCCTTTTGACCCGTTCATGCCGGTTTCTCATCCATTATGCGCAACGGGTGTCACTTTCGCGCGTCAGCGTGTGAAATCGGACAGACTTTCGAGTTAGCATGTCGGGCATCACGGATATCTGCAAGGAATTCAGATGCCATTTGACGAGCGCATGCTCAACGGCATGGGCGTGCTGACGGCGATCGTCGATTGCGGCAGTTTCGCAGCCGCCGGTGAAGCGCTCGACATGTCGCAATCGGGCGTGAGCCGTTCGGTTGCGCGGCTCGAAGCGCGCCTCGGCATCCGGCTCTTCGATCGCACCACGCGCTCGGTCACGCTGACCGACGAAGGCCGGCGCTTCTACGAACAGATCGTGCCGCTGCTGAGCGGCCTCGAGGAAGCGGCGGCATCGGCCGCTCAAGGCGCGACCGCCGTGCGCGGCCGGCTGCGCGTCAACATGGACCCGTTCTTCTCGCGACTCGTGCTGGGGCCGAGGCTCGGCAGCTTCGTCGACAAGCATCACGATCTGCAGCTCGAACTCGTGACGCGCGACCAGCTCGGCGATATGGTCGCCGATGGCTTCGATCTCGCGATCCGCTTCGGCGAGCCGCTCATCTCGACGCTCGTCGCGCGCAAGCTGCTCGACACGCGCATTCTGACCGTGGCCGCGCCGTCGTATCTGAAGAAGCATGGGCAGCCCGCGAGCCCGACCGAACTCGAAAGCGGCAAGCATGTGTGCATCAAGTTTCGCGATCCGTCGACGGGCTATCCGTTCACGTGGGCATTCCATCGCGGCCGCAGGAAGCTCGTGATTACGCCGCAAGGACGCCTGACCGTCAACGACGTGGGGACCTTGCATAGCACCTGCGTCGCGGGCCAGGGCATCGCGCAGATTCCCGGGCTCGGGGCGGAATCGCTGCTCGCGAGTGGCAAGCTCGTCGATCTGTTTCCGGACTGGGGCGACGCGGTGTATCCGCTATATGCGCTGTATCCGTCGCGGCATCATCCGCCGGCCAAGGTGCGCGCGTTCCTCGATTTCATCGTTTCGCTGACCGGCGGTGCGCCGCGTGAAGCGGCGGCCTGACACGACAGCGGTGCCGGGCGTGCACCGATCAGTGCGAGGTCGAGCGCGATTTTTCTGCTAAGCATTCCTTGCTTAGCAAACGCGTATTTGTTGCTTGGCCCTATCCGTGCCGCTGATTACGATAAAGGCGTTCCGTCATCGCAGCAGAGGGGATTCGCCATGTCAGAGCATGCCTGTTTCAGACCGCGCGTGATCGAGCCTGTTCTCGACAATCAGCCGGACGGCCTCGGGCTTGCCGTGGAGTTATGGCTCGCGCAACCGATCGACGGCATCGCGGGCCGTGCCGTGCAGATTCATCTGCGAGGCGACGCGAAGATGGAACAGGCCGAGACGCTACGCGATCTGTTGCATGCGTGGGGGATGCGGCTTGTTGTGAGTTGAGGGTATTTTGTTTCTGTTGGTTTTGTACGCACGGGCGTATGGGTTTATTGTGTCATGGCACCATCCTTGATGGCGTGTGTTACAGGTAGCCACAGGACTTCTCTGAGTCTCGACATAGCCAAGTCTTTCTCTACCGATTGTCAAACTTTGACAATCGGCGCCATCCCGAAATTCGCGCTTGCTATATTCCTCCGACGATTTAATGGATGAACTATAAGTACTACCTATAATTATGGCGTTCACACCTATCTCTCTCCGTCTGAACTCTTCTTTCTGGTCTTTCTGGACGAGGCATCGCAACAACTGGGCGTCGATGATCTCGTGAGCGTTTCGGCAATTCTCGCCGGCTGGCCGTTCCTGCCAACACGGCGCAAACCAATAGGCACAACGAAAGGCACATCGATCGCATCGCGTGTTTCTCGCCGGCATCTGGACTACGAGATCAAGTTTCGTATACTTCCGACGCTCACATTGCAAAGCGTACGCAAACTGAAAATCCTCTTCACAAACAATCTCGGTGTATTCGTAGGGCGATCAATCCCAGTCATCGGAGAAGTGTTTCTCGCCTACGATGCGACAACCATTACCTACAAAAGTATCAGACACTACAACCTGCTCGTGAAACCGGAAGACCGGGTGTACTAATGGACCATCAACGGCTGGGCGCCATCGAAGAATTCGTGCGCGCACGAACCGGAATCTCGCAGCGCAAGCAGATTACCGCTCAAACGAAGCTCACGGACGACCTGGACCTGACAGGCATTGAAGCCGAGACGTTCATGAAGAAGTTTTTCGACGCCTTCAACGTCGACGTCGGCGACTTCAGCTTCGATCGCTACTTCGTGAACGAAGGGTCCGGCCTCATCCTCTCGCTCGTCACCGTGCTCTTCAGGAAAAAGCACGGCGCACTTGAACGCGTGCCGATCACGGTCGGCATGCTCGCCGATGCCGCAGCGCTCGGCAGATGGGATTCGGCCTCGCTGGAAGGAAGGCACGACTCATAAAGCGAGCGATAGGTTCGCCAGGTCGTGCATCCGCATCGTGACATGCCCGAAGGCAAAGCCTGAGCGCAAACTCCACTCGCAATAAACACCAAGCCCCGGCCAGTCGCAAGACCAGCCAGGGCTTTGGATTGAAACGAAACGGCGCAGCAACAGAATCAGGCGGACCCTCAGGCGGATCCAACCCGCCACACCATCAAACCCTCACCGAAGGCGGCACATAGCGGCACTCGTAACGCTTTCTGACAGTGCCGTTCTCATCGACGCTTTCGAGGTACACGTCGAACTGCCACAGCCGCGCCATGTGCTTGAGCACTTCATCGCTATCGGACGACAGATGCCGGTTGTCGCTCATGAAGTGCCGCAGCGTCAGGCTGCGATCGCCGCGCGTATTGACCGCCCACACCTGAATGTTCGGCTCGCGGTGATGCATGTCGTACTGCCGCGACAACGCCTGGCGCACGTACTGATAGCCACTGTCGTCGTGAATCGCCGAGACTTCGAGCGCATCGCGCATGTCGTCGTCGAGCACCGAGAACAGGCGCATTTCGCGGATCAGGTGCGGCGACAGATACTGCGCGACGAAGCTCTCGTCCTTGAAGTTGCGCATCGCGTAATGCATCGCGGGCAGCCACGGACTGCCGGCCAACTCCGGAAACCACTTGCGGTCTTCCTCGCTCGGCGCCTCGCAGATGCGGCGAATGTCGCTCATCATCGAAAAGCCGAGCGCATACGGATTGATGCCGCTGTAGTACGGCTTCGTGACCGGCGGCTGATAGACGACGTTGCTGTGCGAATGGAGAAACTCCATCATGAAGCCGTCTTCGAGCTTGCCCTGGTTGTACATCGTATTGAGCAGCGTGTAGTGCCAGAACGTCGCCCAGCCTTCGTTCATGACCTGGGTCTGCCGCTGCGGATAGAAGTACTGGCCGATCTTGCGCACGATGCGAATCACTTCGCGCTCCCACGGTTCGAGCAGCGGCGCGTTTTTCTCCGCGAAATACAGCAGGTTTTCCTGCGGCTCGGGCGGAAAGCGCTCCTCGACTTCCTCGGGCAACGGCGTATGCCGCGTCGGCAGCGTGCGCCACAACTCGTTGACCTGCGATTGCAGATACGCCTCGCGTTCGCGGCGCGCGGCGAATTCCCGTTCGAGCGACAGTTTCTGCGGGCGCTTGTAGCGGTCCACGCCATAGTTCATCAGCGCATGGCACGAATCGAGCAGTTCCTCGACACGGTCGAGCCCAAAGCGTTCCTCGCACTCGGCAATGTAATTCTTCGCATAGACGAGGTAGTCGATGATCGCGTGGGCATCGGTCCAGAGCTTGAACAGATAGTTGCCCTTGAAGAACGAGTTGTGCCCGTAGGCCGCATGCGCGATGACGAGCGCCTGCATCGTCATCGTGTTCTCTTCCATCAGATACGCGATGCAGGGGTTCGAGTTGATGACGATTTCATACGCGAGCCCCATCTGTCCACGACGGTAGCTTTTTTCGGTGGCAAGAAAGTGTTTGCCGAACGACCAGTGACGGTAGTTCACGGGCATGCCGACGGACGCGTACGCGTCCATCATCTGTTCGGCGCTGATGAGTTCGAGCTGGATCGGATACACGTCGAGCTCATATTGCTCCGCAACACGGGCAATATGCGAGTCGTACTCTTCGATCAATTCGAAGGTCCAGTCGGACGGGCACGGCAGAGGCCTTCTATCGGCTACGTTCATACGGACTTCCCTTTGCCCTCGCGGGGCGTTCCGGCGTGTCCCGTGCTGCAGCATGGCAGACTGCTCCGGCTCGGACGGCTACCGTTCCGCCCTCGCCTCGGCATGCCCCCATTGTGACCGCGGCACGCCTTGTGCGTCGCGGCGCCCTTTCATACGACCTGTGCTGAATCTTGTCGCAGGAGTGCGCGCCGCGCGCTTCATCGATCAGGTGCTTTCTCGCAACGGGCGTTCCGTCACGAAGTCGCCGCCTGCTTCTCGAACAGCTCGCGAAACACCGGATAGATATCGGCTGCGGTTTCCACCTTTTTCATCGCCATATGCGGCTGGGTCAGGGCCAGTTGCGCATATTCGAGCCACAGGTTCTGCTCTTCGGGCGTCACCTGAATATACGCAAAATACCGCACCTTCTCCAGGATGTCATCCGCGAGTATCTTGCGGCACTTCGGAGAATCGTCGGTCCAGTTGTCGCCGTCCGACGCCTGCGCCCCGTAAATATTCCATTCAGTCGGCGAATAGCGCTCCTCCATGACTTTGCGCATCAGTTCGAGCGCGCTCGACACCACCGTGCCGCCGCTTTCGGTCGAGTGAAAGAACGTGTCTTCGTCGACTTCCTCGGCACGCGTGTGATGGCGAATGAACACGACCTCGATGCGCTCGTAATTGCGCTTGAGAAACAGGTACAGCAGGATGAAAAAGCGCTTGGCGAGGTCCTTGCGCTGCTCGTCCATCGAGCCGGACACATCCATCAGACAGAACATCACGGCCTGACTCGACGGCGTGGGCTGCTTCACGCGATTCACGTAGCGCAGATCGAACGGGTCGATGAACGGAATTCGCCAGATGCGTCCCTTCAAATGGTGGATGTCGTCTTCGAGCAGCTTGATCTCTTCGCGGCGATCGGCGGGATCGGCCTTCAGCTCTTCGAGTTGCCGCTCCATCTCGCGCAACTGGTTGACAAGCGGCGCACCGAGCGCGATGCGCCGGCCCAGCGCACTGCGCAACGAGCGGACCACGTCGATATTGTTCGGCGTGCCTTCGGCGGCCCAGCCCGCGCGGATGCTTTTCCACGTCGGCACGGCCATCAGATGGGTTTTGACGAGACGCGGCAGTTCGAGGTCGTCGAAGAAGTACTGCATGAATTCTTCGCGGCTCAACTCGAACACGAAGTCATCCTGACCTTCGCCTTCGTTGCTGGCCTGGCTACCGCCACCGCTACCCCCACCGCCTTGCGGACGCTGGATCTTGTCGCCACGGATATAGTCCGAATTGCCGGGGTGCACCATTTCGCGCTTGCCGCCGGGGCCATGACGGAACGACGGTTCCGCGATGTCCTTGCGCGGAATGGTGATGCTCTGGGTGTTTTGAATGTCCTTGATGCTGCGGTCGCGCACGGCCTCCGAAACCGCGCGGCGAATGTAGTTCTTGACGCGGCGCAAAAAACGCTCGCGATTCGCAATACTTTTGTTCTTGCCTGCCAACCTGCGGTCGATAATTTGATGAAGCACGCCCGGTCTCCCGTCCCATGCAGCCGCGATCTCCTGCAGCCGCACTCATATTTCGGGTGCGCGAAACGCCCGCCGCGCAGTGCAACGCTATGCGGCTTGCGCCTCGCCGGTTGCCCGTACGGTTAAACCGTACGGGCGGCACACCATCGGTATCACGCGCGCATCATGACGACTTGCGCACGCGCAGATACCAGTCACACAGCAAGCGCACCTGCTTCGGCGTATAGCCCTTCGCCACCATGCGATTGACGAAGTCTTCGTGCTTGCGCTGCTCTTCCGCCGAGCCCTTCGCGTTGAACGAGATCACCGGCAACAACTCTTCCGTGTTCGAGAACATTTTCTTTTCGATCACGACGCGCAGCTTTTCGTAGCTGATCCACGCGGGGTTCTTGCCCGCATTCGCGGCCCGCGCGCGCAGCACGAAGTTCACGATCTCGTTGCGGAAGTCCTTCGGATTGCTGATGCCCGCGGGCTTCTCGATCTTCTCGAGCTCGGCGTTCAACGCAGCGCGGTCGAAGCTCTCGCCCGTGTCGTGATCGCGGAACTCCTGGTCCTGAATCCAGAAGTCCGCATAGGTCACGTAGCGGTCGAAAATATTCTGGCCGTATTCCGAGTACGACTCCAGGTACGCGGTCTGGATCTCCTTGCCGATGAATTCGGCATAGCGCGACGCGAGCACGTCCTTGATGAAGGACAGATACTTCTGCTCGGTTTCCGGCGGGAACTGCTCGCGCTCGATCTGCTGTTCGAGCACGTACATCAGATGCACCGGATTGGCCGCGACCTCGGTCGAGTCGAAGTTGAACACACGCGACAGAATCTTGAACGCGAAGCGGGTCGACACGCCGGTCATGCCTTCGTCGACGCCGGCAAAGTCGCGATACTCCTGGTACGACTTGGCCTTTGGGTCCGTGTCCTTCAGATTCTCGCCGTCATAGACCTGCATCTTCGAGAAGAGGCTCGAATTCTCGGGCTCCTGCAAGCGCGTGAGCACCGACATCTGCGCCATCATCTTCAGCGTGCCTGGCGCGCACACCGCATTCGCGAGCGAGGAGTTGCGCAGCAGCTTCTCGTAGATCTTGACCTCTTCGCTATAGCGCAGGCAGTACGGCACCTTCACGACGAAGATCCGGTCGAGCAGCGCCTCGTTGTTGCGGTTGTTGCGGAACGCCTTCCACTCCGACTCGTTCGAGTGCGCGAGGATGATGCCGTCGAACGGAATCGCGCCGAAGCCTTCCGTGCCCTTGAAGTTGCCTTCCTGGGTCGCGGTGAGCAGCGGGTGCAGCACCTTGATCGGCGCCTTGAACATTTCGACGAATTCGAGCAGGCCCTGATTCGCGAGGCACAGGCCGCCCGAGTAGCTGTAGGCGTCGGCGTCGTCCTGCGCGTACTGTTCGAGCTTGCGGATATCGACCTTGCCGACCAGCGACGAGATGTCCTGATTGTTCTCGTCGCCCGGTTCGGTCTTGGCGATGCCGACCTGGCGAAGGATGGAAGGATAGCGGCGCACCACGCGGAACTTGCGGATGTCGCCGTTGTACTCGTGCAGGCGCTTGACCGCCCACGGACTGAGGATGCTTTTCAGGTAGCGGCGTGGAATGCCGTATTGTTCTTCGAGGATCGGGCCGTCTTCCTCGTAATCGAACAGACCGAGCGGCGACTCGTTCACGGGCGAGCCCTTGATCGAGTAGAACGGCACGCGCTCCATGAGTTGCTTCAGACGTTCCGCAATCGACGACTTGCCGCCGCCGACCGGGCCTAACAGATACAGGATCTGCTTCTTTTCTTCGAGCCCCTGGGCCGAGTGCCGGAAGTAGGCGACCACCTGCTCGATCACCTCTTCCATTCCGTAGAACTCACGGAATGCGGGGTATACCTTGATGACCTTGTTCGCGAAGATACGCGATAAACGCGGATCGTTGCGCGTGTCGATCTGTTCCGGCTCCCCGATTGCCGTCAACATGCGTTCGCCAGCAGTGGCGTACGCGGCGGGATTGTCTTTGCAGAGCGCGAGATACTCCTCGAGCGAGAGTTCGTCCTCCCGTGTTTTCTCGAAGCGGGTCGCGAAACTGCTGTAGATATCCATGCTACCTCCTCGCCGAAGTCTGGAGCGAAGTCGTGCGCGGCGCGCTATTCGGAAACGACATCGCTCGAATTCATCCTAAACCCTTTTAAATTTTTTTTCACGGACTACGTTACGAAAATCGCACCATAACCGCTTCCTGCCAATCCTCACTTGGAAACCCGGTTTCAAGCACCTACAATTTCCCACTCATGTTGCAGCGCTCATGATGTTGCGATGACGTTGACGCCATCGCCGCCCGCACCACGTCACCGCCTCACCTCGCTACGCCCTCACTGCTCCTTCCGCTCCACTGCTGCTTTATTCAGCAACGCATCGCCGGTTGGCGCTATTGCGCGGCTTCATTGTGCCGCCGCATCGCGTGACCTGCGTCACCTGAGTCACGGCTTCCACGTCATCGCACCGCAGCCGCAGCGTGCCGTTGCACATCGCGTTCCCGCACTGTCGCGTCGTCAGGCATCGGCTGTCCGCTCATGCGCATTTCATCTCTAAAGCCCCGATGTCATGATGCTGCGTGACGGCTTTCCATCTCAACGCACGACCCGAACGCGCGGTCTACACGCATGTACAGTTGTTACATGTCCGTTGCACGCTTAGCGCACCTTCACGCGATTCGTCCGCGCGCGATGGCTTTTGGTTCCGCGCGTTGCACGCATGAGTCACGCATCGTTGCGTGAAGCGTCCGTATGACTGGTTCACGGCGGCAAACCACGACGCCTTCATAGGTGTATACGGAAAGACCCACGCAAAGTTGCAACGACCTCGCGCAGACCATTAACGATTTAGATGCCGCGCGAAGCGCGTGGCGTCGTGAAAAACAGAACGGCCGCCCTCGGGCAGCCGTTTGCATGATGCTTCGTCAGCGGTGGTGACAGGCGCGGGCGCGCCGCTGCGGTGTGTTCGCTCAGGTCAGCTCGATTTCCACTTCGCCGAGGCCGTCGATATGGCCGCGCACGATGCCCGGCTCGCCGACCTTGTGCGCGCCGACGTACGAACCGGTGGTGATCGTCCAGCCGGGTTCGATCGTGATACCCATTGCAGCGCAATGGTTGACGAACCACACGAGCAGCTCGCGCGGATCGCCGGCCGGATTGCCGGTCGCTTCCGGCACGAGCGAGCGGCCGTTGACGCTGAGTTCGAGCTCCGGCGAGACGAAATCGAAGCTGCGCGCGAGGCCCGCATACGCGACCGGATGCCCGGTGATCAGCGCGCCGTTGTTCTGCGCGTCGGCCAGTTGCGCGAGCGGCGCGACGTTGGGCCACTCGGCGAAGCGGCTGTCGACGATCTCGATCGCGGGCAGCGCGACGCCAAGCTTCGCGAGCACCTCGTTGCGCGCATACGCGTCGTTGCGCGGCTCGATCGTCTCGTCGAAACGAAACGCGATTTCGAGTTCGAGCAGCACGCGGAAGAACCCGTCATGCGCGAGCCGCGCCGGCGACGGCACCGCGAGCGACGCCGGAATCGGCGCGCCCGACGCGGCGCCGCCCGGCGTTTTCGCGCCGATCTTCCACGCGCCGGTCGACTCGCCGAGGCCCGCGATGACCGCCTGCTGGATCGCATAGGCGGTCGCCGCATCGGGCGGCAGGCTGTCGGGTGCGGGCGCATCGATCGGGCGATGCTGCCGGCGTGCCTCGACGAGGCGTTGCACAAGATCGTATCGCGTCATGTCGGTCCTTTCTGGCTGGCGCATGGAACGGTTCATCGGGGCGTCGCGACGGGATCGCGCTCGGGGGCAAGCCACGTGGGGCGCCGGCCAGCGCCGGCTCGGGTCGTGGCCGTGCCCGTCAATGTACCGGATCGCGGCGCGCGCCGGGGAGAGCCCGAGTCACGCAAACGTCAATTCACGCGCGTGTCATAAAAAAGACCGCGGATGCGGGCGCATGCGCGGTCTTGGATCCGTGGATTGTCATCGGCGTGGCCCGTCGTCGTCCCGCCGCGCGGAACGCGCGGGAATGCGCAGAAAGAGGCTGTCCGGGGCGAGTTAGTCGGGAATGAATGTTGCGATATGGCTGCGCTGGCGCCGCGTTGCCCTGGAACAGATGGAAGCGCGGAAAGCCAAAGCCGACGCGCGCTTCGCCAGCGGGCACGTCACGTCAGAACGTTTCCCAATCCTGATCGCCGCCGGCGCTCGCGGCAGCCTGAGTGGACGCCCGCACAGGCGCGGCCATCGCCAGCGGCGCTTCGGATGCCATCGCGGACGTCATCGCCGCCGAAGCCTTGCCCGGCAGGGCAGCAGGCGCACCGGCATGCATGAGCTTGCGTGCGCGAACGGTATTGGACAAACCCGCCGACGCCCCCGCCGGCATCGCGCGCCTCGGGGCGCGGGCGGTCTGCACGCGCTGCGGGTGCTGCCCGCCGACATCGACCGGGAACACCGCCACGGCCGTGGGAAGGGGCGCCGCTTGCT